>NZ_BMOL01000005.1:0-182602 GCF_014647055.1 Deinococcus aerolatus
GGTCTGGTCAGCGTAGCCGCTGACCGGGGCGAAGTGACTTGGCCCGTGGTCCTGTCCGAGGGGTTCATTCCAGTTCTGGTTCATCGCTACTACGAGCACAAATCAGAGGTGATCTGGGATTCAATCGGCAAAATGCTTGGGCTGCGAGAAAATATTAGAACGGCGATAGCGCAAGAAGAAGCTAAGGTTCTCGCCAATTGATCTTCCGTAACCGGCCGTAAGGTTCGGACAGCCTGCATAGCCTTGACGGGCGGCGATTTCCACGCTTGATTGAAGAAATCAAGGCGGCCCAGGGGCCGCCTTCTTCTTTGCACCCCATGGCCCACCCGGTCTCGTCGAGCGCACGTGGGCGGCCTGGGGCACGGACCCTGCCCAGTCGGTCACAGTGCCATGACACTTGCAGGCCTAGCCTGCGGCCATGAACGCCCCTCAGCCTGTGCTGCTCCTGGTGGTGCCCGCCGACTGGAGCGCGGTGCCCGAGGGCCTTACCGAGCTGCGCCGCTGTCTGGGCGAGGAATACGGTGGCGTACTGACCCTCAGGATGGCCACCACGCCCCTGCGCTCCCCCATCGCCCATTACTGCGGGCTGTGGGACCGGGCCGAGCTGCGCCTGGCGCGCCGTGACCTGACGCCGCGCATCAACGCTGCGTTCTTCAGCCTGGCGTGGCTGCAGCTGAACGGTGTGAGCTGATGTGCGGACGGGCTGACGACAATTTTGGCCCCCCGGCTTGGCGGACGCTGGGCGAGCTGTTCGGGCCGCTGGGCTGGGAGCCGGAGGTCAAGCGCGACGAGGTGTGCCCAACCGATCCGATCCGCTTCGTGCGGCGCGCTACCGGGGGCTTTGACGCGCCCTACGGGCGCTGGGGCCTGGTGCCTGCGCGCATGTCGCTGGACGAGGCCAGGCGGTACGCCACGTTCAACGCCCGCGTGGAGAGCCTGGAGGATAAGCCGATGTTCCGGGCCGCCTTCCAGAGCCAGCGCTGCGTGATTCCGCTGGCGGGCTTCTGGGAGTGGCCGGTGCGCGCAGGGGTCAAGACCCGGGTCAGGATTTCCCGCAAGGACGACAAGCCGCTGCTGGTGGCCGGGCTGTGGAACCGTACCGTGACGCCGGACGGGCTGCTGGAGAGCTGCACCATCGTGACCCGGCCCCCGACACCAGATCTGGGGGAGGTGCATGACCGCATGCCGGCCCTGCTGCTGACCAAGGACATCGACGCGTGGCTGGACGCGCCCCCGTACCAGGCACGCACGGCGGCCCTGAGCAGCTGGCAGCCGCGCATCCTGACCATCACGCCCGTGTGAGGCCTTTTGAGCCCTATAGAGCGTGGAAGGGGAATGGAGTGGGCTGGGCGGGTTCTCTATCTTTGCTGGTCCAGGTAGGCCACCTGGGCGGGCGACAGCAACTGCAGGCTGTTCAGGGAAATCAAGTCGGTCAGGCGAACGACGGAACTCACGGCCTGGGCAATGGCCTCAGGGCGCAGGCAGCTCATGGGCTGGGTGCGGTGCCGGGCGGCCACACAGGGGACTGGCGTGGTCATGTCCGGCCCCATGGTCGTGAAACGGACGCTGTCCCTCCAGGCGTGGCGGCGCATCTGGTCACCGAAGTCCCCGGCGCCCGATGTGGCGGACAGCTCCAGCTCGAGGGCCTCTCGGGTCACCGAGGAAATGGTCACGATGCGCCCGATGCCCCAAGTGGCCATGAAGGGCAGCGCCGCTTGGGTGGTCCGCACCATCCCCAGCACGTCGCCGCCGAGCATGCCGCGCCAGTCGGTCGTGTCGGTGGCCGGACCGAGCAGGGTCAATCCCGCGTTGTTCACCAGGATGTCGATCCGGCCGAACGCGTGGGCGGCACGGTTCACGGCGAACCGGGCCTGGGCCTCGTCCGTCACGTCCGCGGCCACCACCTCGGCGCGTCCCCCGGCCAACCGCACCTGCTGCGCGAGGGCGTGCACATGCGCTTCCTGCCGCGCGACGAGCACCACGGCCACGCCCTGCGCCGCGAGCGCGAGCGCCGTCGCGGCGCCGATGGCATTGCCCGCCCCCGTCACGACCGCGACCTTCCCCGACACGTCTTGGGGGCCGATCCCTGTGGTCAGGGGCGCCCGGCGGCCCCCCGGCGTGGGCGTACCGGGCGCGGAATGGGTGGCAGGCAGCAGGAGCTCGGCTCCGTCGTCTCGGTAACTCGACATGTGGGAAGTGTCGCCGCTCCAGCCACAGTCCACCAGCCGCCGCCGCCGCCTCGTGCCCTGAAGATGAGAAGCGGCTGCGCGTCTCCGATGAACGTCCACCTCCAGCCTGTGGCGGCCAACCGGGACGCGCCGGACCCGGGCGTGACCCCTCAGGAAGTCACCACCCATCCCGCCTTCAGCCCCGCCTGGAATTCTTTGTCTGACAAGGACTGCAGCACCAGCTGCACGGCCAGTCCGGACACGGCGCAGCGCGGCGTCGGTGTGGTCGGTGTGTCCAGCGAGAGCATCACCGCCCCGCTGGCCCGGAGCGTCTCGCGCAGCAGGGCGCTGACCCGTTCGCAGCACGGGACCAGACCCTCTCCCATCCCCCAAAGGGCCTGCGCCACCTGCTGCCCGTAGCCCAGCACGCCCGGACGATGGGCCCTGCACCACTCCAGCAGCCGGTCCGGGGTCATGGGCACCTCCTCGCCCAGCAGCACCAGCGCCAGACGCAGGTCCAGGTCGGCGACGGTGTCATGTTCGAGATCACGTTCCATCAACGTCGCCTCAGGTATCGCGTAGGTCCCCTCTGGACCATGGCTGACGGCGGCACCGAAGGCCCGGCCGGCCAGGGCAAGCGACTCGCGGGTGAGCAGAGCCGCCGCCTCCAGGACGCCCGCATGCCGCAGCAGGGCCTCGTAAGGAGGATTGGGCTCAGCTACCGCGTCCCCGCCCCCCCGCACCAGCGCCTGCCACTCCACGTCGTCGAGCACGTGGCGCGTGATCCGGGCCACCGTCTGGTGGGCGAGGAACAGGGCGTGGTGATCGAGCACGTGCAGCTGGACCTGGTCCGCGCGCTGCACCGCAGCGTCGAGTTCGGCGGCCGCGCGCTGCAGGCGGGCCGGCAGATCAAAGGTGGGTCCCAGGGCCTGCTGAGCGAAGGCGAGCACCTCCCGGACGCTGTCTGGAGCCGCGCGGGAACCATTGTCCAGCAGGTCGAACAGCGCGGAGGCCGGCGATCCGCCGCCACGGATGGTGGTGGCCGTGGCCATCTGGAGGGTCGATAGGGAATGGAGGTTCAGGGAATTCATTGAAGATCCAAGGTCCCATATCCGCCCCGAACATCACCACCAACTCAGAACGCGTTCTCGTGAGAGCGCACGAGCTGTGATCAGCAGTTCTACCTCCGGCTATGCATCTCCGATAGACGTCCACCTCCAGCCTGTGGCTGCCAACCGGTACGCGCCGGGTAGGCTCACCGCACACCCGGAGTGGACATGGCCTTTCGTCCAGGTAACGTGACGCCTGCTGAACGAAAACGCGGACAGCAGCGTCCTTGGCTTCCACAAAGGGTGTGCGCCCCCTGGGACGGGCCTCATTGACAAGTGCGCGGCACGTACGCTTCGGGAATGGTGGCCTGATCGCTTCAGAGTCCGCATGCCAGGTTCCAGACCTGGTCCATCTGGACAATGGGGAGACACGAGGCGGAAGTGGCCTCGGGACAGGGTGCCTTGCAGGGCGCGTGGACAGGACGGCAGACGAGGCACGGAACAGCTTTGAAAGAACGCATGCGCGTAATCTGGCGAGATACGCAAAGGCCCCGAGGTCGTCTGAAATGCACTGCAGCCGATACAGAAAAATGATGCGCCCAGCGCAAATCCAGAGCGATACCGCGGGCAGCCAGGGAACATGACGAGCATGATTTTATGGAAGGCGCCACAGGACCAGTGGTGCAGCATAGGTGGTGCGTCACGACGACAATCAGACACCTGCTTCAGGCGTGGCCAACGTATCGCGTTCCAGACCGAAGGAGGGCACCATGCCCCGCAAGAAGGCAAAAGCGACAAAGAAGGAAAATGGGCGGGGCAGCATTGACCGGTTGCCCAGCGGGAGGTACCGCTGGCGCACTATGCTGCGCCGACCCGACGGCACCCCGTATACCAGGACGGGCACTGCGTCCACCCGCGCGGAGGCCCAGCAGGCAATCGATCTGGTGAATGCCGATTATCAAAAGGGCAATCTTCCAGAACCCAGCCGAGTGACGATGGCGGAGTACTTGAACACCTGGCTGGAGACCAAGCGGCCCGGACTGGCGCGGAAGACCGTGCACAACTACAGCCGACTGATCGAGTTGCACATCAACCCCCAGATCGGTCAGATCCCGTTGCAGAAGCTCTCGGCGCTCCACCTGCAGGGGCTGTACAACGCGTTGACCACGAAGGGCCTCGGGGACACCCAGCGTCAGGTGCACAACATCCTGCACGCGGCGCTGGAGCACGCCCTGCGGCTGGACCTGATCATCAGGAACCCGGCGTCCAGGATCCGGCCGACCCTGCCGCGCCGTCAGCCTGGTGACGGTGTCGTTGACAAGGCCCTGACGGCTGAAGAGGTGGACCGGCTGCTGCCGGTCCTGCGGCAAGACCGCTGGGGCGTTATTTTTGAATTCTTCCTGCACACGGGGCTGCGGCGCGCGGAAATCTGCGGGTTGAAGTGGGAGCACGTCGACCTGGACAAGGGCACGGTCCGAATCAAGGAGGGCGTGGTTGTCGTGAACGGAAAGGCGGATGTGGACGCGACCAAAAGTCCGCTGAGCGTGCGCCCGCTGAAGTTGACCGCGGAGGCAATGGACTGCCTTCACCGTCAGCGGGCGATCCAGGTCAAGGAACGTGACACCCTGCTCCCTGGACCCATGCAGGGCCATGCGAAGGCCAAGTCACGTGCCCGGCCCTGGCAGAACAGCGGTTACGTGTTCACGGCACGTTGCGGAACCCGGCTCTATCCCGACGTTCTGCTGCGCCACCTCAAGCGCCTTGGCACTGAGGCAGGCATTGAGAAGGTCATCAACAATCACGTGCTGCGCCACACATATGCATCGTTGATGCTGCGTGCTGGCGCGCCTGTAGAAGTCGTCAGCCAGAAGCTGGGGCACGCCCGTCCCAGCACCACGGCCGATTTCTACCGCACCGTGTTCGCTGATGAACATAAACGCTGGGCCCTGAACCTGAGCGAACTGATCAAGAATCCCGGGGACACCAAGGATTGAGTCATCAAGTCCCCTGCCAACCAACAGCCGGCCTGTCTCTCTCAGCGAGACAGGCCGGCTTCGATTTGGCTGATGATCTCAACGGAGCGAAAGAGGGGCGGTTTGTCACGCGTCTGTCACGTCACGATAAAATCCCCCTCGAAAAAGGGGGATTTTGTCGTCCTGGGCGTGGTGCACTCGACTGGATTCGAACCAGTGGCCTGCCCCTTAGGAGGGGGCCGCTCTATCCAACTGAGCTACGAGTGCCGGTGGCGCGGGCCGGCCGCAAAGACTGTATGGGGGGCAGGACCGGCCTGTCAGGGGCCAGACGGAACCGGCAGGGAGTATAGCAAAGGGGACGCTGGGCGTCAGACGTGACGAACAGGGCTGAGAGAAAAATGTAAGCCGGATTTGCCTACACTTCCCCTAGAGGTTCCTTGATGAACAACGCTGTGTATTCCATGACTGTTCATGCTCTGTCGGGTGTCGTCTCGGCCAGAGCGGCAGAGACCATGCTGCAATCGCTGCTGCGCGACCAGCGCCTGCAGCCCGAAACCGTGACGGCCCAGGACATGCAGCGCATTCTGTCCGGGCCGCTGCTGGCAAGGCTCTCGATGGTGCTGCCCGAGGCGCGCGCCCGCCAGGAGCTGCTGGCGCTGGCCCGGCTGGTGGCGGCGGAGTACCCCAAAGCGCCCACCCTGATGACCCAGGTGGCCCCCTTCGCCGCGTGGGACGACCGCTCGGACGCCAGCGGGCTGTCGCTGGACCACCTGACCCTGGGCGCCGACGATTTCGAATTCGACGACCCCGAGTACATGCCGGTGGGCCAGGGACGCGCCTACGACCTGAGCGGCCCGGCAGGCCAGGAGGAACTGCTGCGCGAGCTGGCCCGTCTCTCGGGCGTGCAGGGCGTCATGCTGTGCCGGGCCAGCGGCGAGGTGTTGCAGAGCCGGTCCATGACCGGGGCCGGCGGGCTGGGCGGGGTGGTAGCCGCCACGGCGCTGCTGCTGGGCGGCCGGACCCTGCGGCTGATGTCGGCAGATCTGGGCGGATGCACGATCTGTATGCGGCCGCTGGGCCCGTACTGTGTGGCCGTGGTGGTGGGGCCCCAGGCCAACGTGGGCCGGATGCTGGTGGAGTTGCAGGGCCTGCAGGTGGCCGCATGAACCGCCATGGACTGGGACGCTGGCTGCTGATGGCAGGCCTGCTGGGCGCGGGCTCGGCCGGGGCGCAGGATCTGAAGGCCTACCAGGCGCTGGCGTCCAGCCTGGACGGCGCCGTGACTGCCCGCACTACCTCGGCGGCAGAGGCCCTGACCCGCCTGGACGCCGCCGCTGGGGCGCTGGAGCAGCTGGCCCCCACCCTGCAGAACCGGCAACTGGTGGCTGGCCTGCAGGGTTCGCTGGAACGCGCGCGCGGTTCGCTGGCCCGCAGCCCCGCCGAACTGGAAGCCCAGGTGCTGCTGGCCCGCGGGTTGATGCGCAAGGCGCTGTACGACCAGACCCTGAGTCTGCTGGCGCGCGCGCCGTCCAATGGCGCGGCGCAGCTTCGACTGCTGGCCGACGAGTTCGGCCTGAGTGGTGCCCCAGCGCAGGCCCTTGGCGCGGATGGCGCGAACGGCAACCTGTCCAGGGTGGCCTGGCGGCTGCAGCGCGAGGCGGCGAGGGAAATCGGCGCGGCGCTGACTGCTGCCCGGCCGACGCAGTCCCCCACCTCCTACGTCAATCTGGCCCGTGGCATGTCCTGGTTCACCGCCGTTCAGGACGCCTCAGGGGCAGAGAGTCTCAAGGTCTCGCAGTTCGGTGACGCGCTGCGTCAGCTGACGGAGGGCGACGTGGGGGCGCTGGAGGCCTCGCTCACCGATCTGCGGCGCGGCAACACCCAGTTCCTGAAGACGCTGGCCTCAGTGCCAGGCGATCAGGTGGTCAAACCTCCACCCACGCCAGCAGCCGGAGCGACGGAATCAGACATAGGGCCGAACGCCGGGGCCGTGACGCCGGCCCCCGCCCCCACGCCTGCGGCCAGCACGCCGGCGCGTCCAGCCACGGCGGGCGAGGTCTACGCCGCCCTGGGCCGGGCGCTCACCGCCGCCGGCCACGGTGATCCCGCACTGGCCCGCGAGCAGCTTGGGCAGGCGGGAACGGCGCTGGCCACCGCGCCTGCCCCTCTGCGCAGCACACCGGGCTACGACGCGCTGGTGTTCGATCTGGCCGCGGCCCAGACGCGCACCGCGCTGCGCCCGGACGATGTCCAGGGCCTGATCTCCACCCTGACCACCCTGGAACGCCGCGCCGCCGGAGAACCGGTCAGCACGCTGGACCAGGTGTCTGATGGGGTGGCCAGCGGTTTCGGGGGCTGGCTGCGGGTGTTGGTCTTCGCGCTGCTCGCGGCGCTGGGGGTGGTGCCGCTGTACCTGCTGAGCCTGGCCTTCGGCGGGCGCAACACGTACTGGCGCGCCATCGCCGTGGGGCTGGCCCTGCTGCTGCTGCCCGTTTTTCTGGAGGGGCTGTTCGGCCTGCTGGCGGCCCTCGGCGATCTGACCGGCATCGGCGTGCTGGGCGCGGCCAGCAACTTCACGCTGACCCAGAACGCCTACGGACTGCCGCTGTGGGCCCTGTCAGCGGCGCTGGCCATTGCCCTGAGTATCTACGGCTTCCGGGGGCTGTGTCAGCAGTTCGGCCTGCTGGGCCGCCGCGCCGCGCCGCAAACCGAGCCAGCGACCGCCCAGGGCCTGGACTGGGACGAGGACCTGTGATGCGCCGGGGGCCGCGCACAGGGTCAGGCTTGCCTGAACGGCTGGCCCTGACCGCAGTGTTCCGACCATGACGGCAGGCCTGCACCAGCTGCCGGTCAAGATGCTGGGCGACCTGATCTCGCCGCGGGCGCTGGAACGCATTCTGCAGGACGCCGCCGCCGTGCGCGGCATCACCGCCGACAGCATGGACCCCCCTACCCTGGAAGACGTCCTGAAGCGCGAGGTCTTCAAGCGGCTGCAGCTGAGCATTCCAGCGCCGCTGGCCAAGCGCCGGGTTTCCGAGGTGCTGGCCGAACTGTCGCGGGCCACCCAGGAGCGCATGCCGCTCAACGACGCCGCGCTGGACGAGCTGGAAGATCACGCCCGCCGCTTCGCGCTGTACTTCGACTGGCCCGAGACCCAGCGCCTGCGCGGCGTGCTGGGCGTGGCCCGCCAGGAACAGCAGGAGAACCGTGACGTCGCGGCGCTGGTGCAGGAGGGCCGCGACCTGATCACGCAGATGGACCGCCGCCTGCAAGAAGGGCTGGTGGTGCAGGCGCAGGATCTGGCCGAGCTGCGCGACGTCTACACGCGGGTGCAGGGCCTGGGCAACCGCGAGGTCCGCCGCCTCGACACCCTGATCAACCAGATCGACGAGGCCCAGGGACAGGGCACCCTGCTGCCCGGTGAGGTGGACCGCGCCCGCACCCTGACCTACAGCCTGCGCAAGCTGCTGGAGTCCTCGGTGGTGAAGGGCCTGGGCACGGCCGACGGGGCCGGGGCCGCCGACGCGCAGGCCCGCGTGATGGAGCTGGAGCGCGAACACGCCCAGCAGTCCCTGGACGCCGCCGAGCGCGAGTTCGCCCCGCTGCTGACCGTCCGCCTCGACCTGCGCGAACACTTCGCCGCCCTGCGGGCGGGAAACGGAGACAACCTGCTCACCGACGCGGCGGTGCAGGCCTGGGGAGATACGCTGCGCGGCGTGCTGGCCGAGGTGCTGGGCACGCAACGCGCGGAGCTGGACCACCTGGAGCGCGGGCTGGCCGATCATCCGGCAGACGCGGACGTGCGCGTGTCGCTGGACGCGGCCCGCCGCCTGCTGCAGGCCGGTTCGCTGGCCAGCGACGAACTGCGCGTGCTGAAGACCCTGCTGGACGTGCTGCAGGCCAGTCCGGAAGGCGCGGCGGGGCTGGGCCTGGGCCGCGAACTGCTCGATATCGAGCGGACCGCCCGTGATCTGCCCGGCGCCGCCCCCGAACTGGTCCCGCTGCTCACGCAGGCGCGGGCCGCGCTGGCACAGGGGCAGCCGGTGAATCTGGACGCCCTGTGGGCCGTGGTGGAACGTCACATGGGCGCCGCTGCCCAGGAACGCGAGGACTTCGACGGTCGGGCGGACCGCATCGTGGCGGAATACGACGCCATGCGCGGTCTGGCCGGCGAGACCACCCAGCGCCTGGGACGTCTGGCCGACACCCTGCGGGCCCAGCGCCGCCTGGGGCCGATGAGTGCGGCGGCCCGCGCCCGTTACGCCCAGACCCTGGACGACGCCGTGACCCTGCTGGCCGAGGCCCAGGCCGAGTACCGCGCTGCCCAGGAGGTCACCGCCACCTTCGGCGACGACGCCCTGAGCGGGCTGCTGGATGTCTTTGAGTTCGGCAGAGAGGATGAGGGCCAGGCCGCGCCGCCCACCGAGGTCTGGGAACTTCAGGGTTGCATGCTCCTGAGCGGCCCCAGGGATGAAATCACCGTGCCGCTGACCAACATGATCACGCTGGCCGAGGACATGGGGATCACCGAGCTGACCATGCACGCCGCCCAGCACCTTTGGCAGGCGCAGCAGGACACCGAGGGGTTGTGGCGGGTGACCCGGACCCGGCGCTAGCATCGGCGGCGATGCCTGCGCTTCCGCTTGACCCCGGTCACTCCTATCTGCTGCGCGGCCCCGAGGAGCAGGGCCGTTTCGGCGCGGCCCTCGCTGCGGCCCTGCCGCCCGCCTCCGTGCTGTTTCTGGAGGGCGAACTGGGCGCGGGCAAGACCACGCTGACCGCCGGGCTGATCGGCGCGCTGGGCTTTGCAGGGGCGGTCACCAGTCCCACCTACGCCCTGATGCACGTCTACCCCACCCCGGCAGGCCGGGTCCTGCACGTGGACGCTTACCGCGTGCGCGACGTGCAGGAGCTGTACGAGCTGGACCTGGAAGACCTGATTGAGGGCAGCCGCCTGAGCGTCGTGGAGTGGGGCGAGGGGCTGTACGCCGACTACCCAGCCGCGCCGATCCTGCGGCTGGAGCATCTGGCAGATGAGGAAAACGGGCGGCGGGTGACGCGCGTTCGGTGAGGCGTGGACCGTCTGCCGGATGGCTTGGGCAATCTGGCGCAGCAAATCTGCGAATGGCGTCGGCATGGGCTTCGGAGGCGGCCAGGGTGCCGTGGGACAGAATCATCGGGATTCTCGGAACTGGGCTGGGCCGTCGGTGTGGTCCGGGGAAATGGGCCACCAGGCACAGCCTGTGCTGTTACGGCCGGCACCTTGAACCGCCGTCAGCTACCTGTCCGTGGCCGCCTCCGGCTCTGAGTGGCGGAGAGGGCAGGGCCGGCACCGGGGCGAGGGGAGGGGCCTCAGTGCAGCGGCACATGCCCCGGAAAGCCCAGTACCCAGTCCAGCAGATCGCCCACCATGGCGCTGGCCGTGATCATGCCGCCCGCGCCGCCCCCGGCGAAGACCAGCGTGCCGCATTCCTCGCCCTCGTAGACCAGGGCGTTGCGGCCCGCCCCGGCGGTACACAGCGGGTGGCTGTCCGGCAGGCGCTGCGGCGCGACGGTGGCCCGCCAGCCGCCCTCCTGCCGCTCCAGTTCGGCCACCAGCCTGATGCACTCGCCGGCGGCGCGGGCCGCCTGGATGTCCTGCGGGGTGATGTGCTCGATGCCCTGCACCGTCACGGCGCTGTACGGGAAATTGCCGTCGGCGCAGAACCGTGCCAGCACCGCCAGCTTGTGCGCGGTGTCGAAGCCGCCGACGTCCAGCGTGGGCGGCGTCTCGGCGTAGCCCAATGCCTGCGCCCCGGCCAGCGCGTCGGCGTAGTCCTTGCCCCGCTCCATCTGGCCCAGGATGTACAGGCACGTGCCGTTCAACACGGCCTGCAGGCGGGTGAAGGTGCTGGCACGCAGCACGGTGCTCATCGGGCCGATCACCGGGGTGCCGGCCATCACGCTGGCCTCGTAGTAGAGGCTTCCGGCCAGCGCGTAGTCGCGCAGCACGTCCCAGCGCTCGGCCAGCAGCGCCTTGTTGGCGGTGATCACGGGACGCCCCGAGCGCAGGTACGGCAGCAGCATCTCCAGCGGGCGGTCCACGCCGCCCATCACCTCGATGACCATGCCGCACTCCTGCAGGAAGGCGGGATCGGTGGTCACGCGGGTGCCCGGCGGGACGTGGCGCACCTTGCCCAGGTCGCGCACCAGCACACCCGCGATCTCGATCCTGACGCCCATATCGCCAAACATGCTTTCGCGCCGCTGGATCAGGTTCAGGACATCCTGGCCGACAGTGCCGCTGCCCAGGACGCCTACGGTGACAGTTCTCATAGGGCCAACCCTAACGCGGGGCGCAGCCTGTGGACGGGGCCGGGTTAGGTGTGGTGGGGGACCGCCCTGTGACCTCCCTCCAGGTCAGCCCTGCACCCTGACGCTAAACTGCGCCGCATGTTGCCTGTGTCAAGAGTCCGTCCGCTGACGAACGCCTCGTCCGCCGGGAGTCCGCCGCGCTGTCTCGCGCCGTGGGCCGTGTATGCGCCGTGAGTTCGCGCCTTCAGGAACTCCAGTCCGAATTCGGGCTGGTGGAGCGCCGTCTGGGTGACCCGGCGGCGCTGGCCGACGGCCGCGAGTACGGCAAACTGACCCGCCGCCACCGCGAACTGCTGCCCCTGGTCACGTTGCTGCGCGAACGCGACAGCCTGGAGAGCGATCTGGCCGGGGCCAGGGAATTGCTCGCCGACCCCGACATGAAGGAGCTGGCCGCCGGGGAAATCGAGAGCATCGGCACGCGGCTGGCCGAGATCGAGGCCGAGCTGGAGGTGCTGCTGCTGCCCACCGATCCCGACGACGCCAAGGACGTGATTCTGGAACTGCGGGCCGGCGCGGGCGGCGCGGAGGCCGGGCTGTTCGTGACCGATCTGCTGCGGATGTACACCCGCTACGCCGAGGGCCTGAACCTCAAGCTGAATGTGCTGGACGCCAACGAGAGCGATCTGGGCGGGGCCAGCAAGGTCGTGGCGGAGGTGACGGGCGACGCCGCCTTCCGCGCCTTCAAGTGGGAACGGGGCGTCCACCGCGTCCAGCGCGTGCCGGCCACCGAGTCGGCGGGCCGGATCCACACCAGCACGGTGACCGTGGCCGTGCTGCCGGAAGCCGAACAAGACGAGGTGCATCTGGACCTTTCGGAAGTGCGCATCGACGTGTACCGTTCGCAGGGTGCGGGCGGCCAGGGCGTGAACACCACCGACAGCGCCGTGCGGGCCGTGTACCGCGCCGGCACACCCGACGAGATCATGGTGGTGTGTCAGGACGGGCGCTCGCAGATCAAGAACCGCGAGAAGGCCCTGATTGTGCTGGCCTCGCGGCTGGCCGAACGCGAACGCGCCGCCCGCGACGCGCAGGAACGCAGCGAACGCGCCTCGCAGGTGGGCAGCGGGGACCGCAGCGAGAAGATCCGCACCTACAACTACCCGCAAAACCGCGTTACCGACCACCGGCTGGAGGGCGACGACAAGAACCACCCGCTGGACGGCGTGATCAACGGCGCGCTGGCCCCCGTGGTGGGTGGTCTGGCCCGCGCCGAGCGGGAGCGGCAGCTGCTGGACATGGCCGGTCAGGACGAGGCCGCAGGGCCGGGCCGAAGTGGGCAGCATGGCGCGGCGTGACCTGCTGGTGGCGGCGGGCATCCTGCGGGACCGCTTTGGGCGGGTGCTGCTGGTGGGCAACGACTGGCAGGGCCACGGGCGCGTGCGCCACACCCTGCCCGGCGGCGTCGTGGAGAACGGCGAGACGCTGCCCGAGGCGCTGTACCGCGAGATCTTCGAGGAAACCGGCCTGCGGCTGACCGGCATCCTGCACATGGCCTACACCGTGCACATCGAGGACGAGCGCCGGGGCGAACGCGCCATCGCCGTGGCCTTCGAGGCCACCTGGGACGGCCTGCTGAACCCGGCCGACCCCGACGGCTTCATCGTCGAGGCCCGCTTCTGCACCCCCGAGGAGGCGCTGGAGAAACTGGAGTCCCCCCCCATGCGCGAACCCCTCAGCGACTTTCTCAAGACCGGAGAGCCGGGCCGCTTCTACGCCTTCAAGGGCTGGGACGGGCGCGGCGGCCTGCGGATTCCGGCCCTGAAACCGCGCCCGTGAAGGGAGAGCGCTTCGTGACCTCGTGGAGCGGGGGCAAGGACAGCGCCCTGGCCTTTCACCGCGCCAAGGCAGCAGGCGGCGTTCCTCTTGCCGTCATCAACATGCTGGACGAGTCCGGGGAGCGTTCGCGCTCGCACGGCCTGCGCCCGGAGGTGCTGGCGGCCCAGGCGGCGGCGCTGGGCGTGCCGCTGCGCACGGCGCGGGCCGGGTGGGCCACCTACGAGGCCGGGTTCACGGCGCTGCTGGCCGGGGCGAGGGCGGACGGCGCGACGTCTGCTGTCTTCGGTGACATCGATCTGGCCGCCCACCGCGACTGGGAGGAGAAGGTCTGCGCGGCGGCGGGGGTGCGGGCCAGCCTGCCGCTGTGGCTCGAACCCCGCCGCGCGCTGGTGGACGGGCTGCTGGGCCTGGGGTTCCGGGCAGTGATCGTCGCCGTCAGGGAAGACGCCCTGCCCGCACAGTTGCTGGGCAGGACGCTGGACGCCGCGCTGGTGGCCGAGATCGAGGGGCTGGGGGCCGATGCCTGCGGCGAGAACGGCGAGTACCACACGGTGCTGGTGGACGGCCCGGACTTTGCGTGGCCCCTCACGCTTGTGCCTGGCCCGGCGGGCATTCACCACACGGGCGAGGGGGACTTGCGGGTGGCGACGCTGGATCTGGTGCTGGCCTGAGGCCCCAGCGCCAGGGCTTCAGTCGTACTCTACCGACAGCACCTCGAACTTGGCCGTCCCCTTGGGCAGCTGCACGGTGATGATGTCACCCTCGCGCTTGCCGGCCAGCGCCTGCCCGAAGGGACTGGCGTCGCTCACACGGCCCTGCGGCACGTCCACCTCATAGGTGCCCACCAGTTCAAAGTGGCGCTCGTTGCCCTTCTCGTCCCGGACCCGGATCTTCGCGCCCAGGCCCGCGCCCTTGCTGGCGTCTCCCTCGATGATCAGGGCACGTTCCAGCTGGTTCTCGATCTCGACGATGCGGGCCTCATTCTCGCTCTGCTGCATGCGCGCCTCATCGTAGGCCGCGCTCTCACGCAGGTCCCCGTCAGCGATGGCGGTGCCCATGTACTCCGAGATCTGCTCGCGGCGAACAGTCTTCAGGTGGTGCAGGGTCTCGGCCAGCTTGTCGTACCCGCGCTGGGTCATGGTGATGCGTTCCTGGGTCATAGAACTTCCAGTATACGGTGTGCCGGGCAAACCCCGCCATCAGTGTTGTGCGGCCGTCGGGATTGTGCGGCTATCAGGGTTGTGTAAAGGGCCACTTCAGCGCCGGGGGACGCCGCACGCCTAGGATACCCCCATGACCCGTTACGACGATGACCGCGAAATCAAGGGCGAGGTGCAGGACGGGGGCGTGGACCGCGAAATCCTGCAGGACAAGATGGTGGCCGAGGACGTGCTGCGCGGGGACACCCGGGCCAACCGCAGCAACCCCAACGATCAGCCCGGCTTCATGGACGGCATCCAGGGCGACTGGGACGGTGAGGTCCGGCAGGGCGACCCCAACAATCTGACCGGCGGCGACCTGGGCGGCGAGGAGCACGGCGGCGAGGGCAAGGCCCGCAGCGGCGGGGTGGACGGCGGCCCGGCCCGCGAGCGCCCGCTGCCCGGTGACAAGCAGTAGGTCACCCACGAGCACAGGAAAGGGAGAGAAGACCGGACAGCCCTGTTCCATGCGCCGGATTTGCCCTATCTCTCTGCGCTCTGGGCAACGCTCGCTAGCGGCTGTCCACCCCGATGTCGAGCGCTGCCGCCACGGCCTCCTGGGCGCGTTTCTGGCTGTCTTCTACCTCGACAGCCACCTGCTGCCCGCTTTCCAGATCCATCACAAAATGATCCCCGTCCAGCCGCACGCGCGACAGGATCTGCTCCTCGCCCTCGGGCCGGGTGGCGGCGCGCAACTCCACGTAGCGGCGCATGGGGGTGCGGATGACCTTGGGGGCCAGAATCTCTTCCACCTGAAAGATGCCGCCGGAATTGTTCATGGTCACGCTGATCAGCACCGGAACGTTGCGGCCGCGCTCGATCACGACCTCATCCACCGCCAGCGCACTGATCGAGTGGATGTCCACGCTGCCCAAGGAAAAAGCCTTGCGCCCGCGCCCCTTGGTGATGTCGGTGCCGTCGGCAACGGCGGTAATCCCGCCTTCCAGCGTTAGCGGCGGCGGATTCAGATCATGGGAGTTGATGGACCCCAGAATGAACGAGCGCACCTTGGCACGCTTGAACGGGTCCGGGTATAGCGGCCCCATGATCCGGTCCAAGATCGGCAGCGCCAGCGCCACGCCGTGCTGCTCGTGCGAGACGCGGTGAATCTGGTTGCCGATGTCGTGCAGCATGGTGCCCAGGATCACCGTCAGGTACACATCGTCGGCGTCGCCCACCCCGGAGTCCATGATGTCGGGCCTCACCCCGCCCTCCAGCAGCAGTTCGGTGATGGCCAGGCTGGCGGCCCCGGTGATGAAGGCATGCACCCGCCCGTGATCGTTGTAGCCCAGCTTGCGCATGGTGATGTAATTCGCCATGTCCCAGTGGGCCAGGGCCTCGGGGTCACTGGCCAGCGCCGCGTACGCGGCCAGCGCCCGCGGAAAGTGTTCCAGATCGTCCCGGATGGCGGCGTCGGCCTCGGCGATCAGCTTGGAGCGCGGCGTGGTGAACTCCACGACGCGGCTGGTGGGCTCGCCCGCCGGGGTGGCGGGGGGCGGGCCGTGGTGGACGCCTTCCACCTCCTGCGCCGTGCCGGCCTGCACGCTCAGCTTGAACTTCTGATCGGCCCGCCTCGACAACCGCTGGTTGGGCCGCGTGCCGTCACTCACCCTGGAATTCCGCGTGGCGTTTGTTCAGGAAGGCGTCCACGCCCTCGCCAAAGTCCTTGGTGGCGACCAGCAGGCCAAACAGGTCTGCTTCCACCTCCAGCCCGGCGTCCAGGGTGGTGTCCAGGCCCCGGCGCACCGCCTCCTTGACCAGCGACAGGGCAATCGGAGCATTTTTCAACACGGCCTCGGCCACCTCGCGCGCCTTGCTCAGGGCATCGTCAGCCACGTAGTTGACCAGACCCATGGTCAGCGCCTCTTCTGCCTCCACCTGCCGGGCAGTCAGCATCAGGTCCAGGGCGCGGCCCGCCCCGATCAGACGCGACAGGCGCTGCGTGCCGCCAAAACCCGGCAGCAGACCCAGCGTCACCTCCGGCATCCCCAGCTTTGCGCGGGTGGACGCCACCCGGATGTCGCAGGCCAGGGCCAGTTCCAGCCCGGCACCCAGCGCGAAGCCGTTGATGGCGGCGATCACCGGTATGGGCAGCGTGGCAATCTGGTGCATCACGTCCTGCCCAGCCAGCGACAGCTCACGGCCCGCATACACGCCGTCCAGGGCCTTGAATTCGGTGATGTCCGCGCCAGCTGCAAACGCCCGGTCCCCGCCCCCGGTGATGATCAGGGCCCCCACCTCGGCGTCCTCCACGATCATGTCAACTGCCGCGCTGATCTCACCCAGGGTCTCGGCATTCAGGGCATTCAACGCCCGGGGACGGTTGACGGTCAGGACCGCAATCGGGCCGTGGCGATCAATCTGCACATTCTCGAATTCCAGTTCATCCAGCTGCGTCATGGCTCCACTTTGACATGTGCCGGCCCAGAAGGTATGGCGGACAGCTTCTGGTTTTGCCCCGCATCTGCATCCCCGGGACCGGTTTGTTCAGTGAACGGGTTCAGGGACCTGGAGTGGTGGCACCTGAATAAGACGCCCACCCAGGAAAAGGGCAAATGACTCCGGACTCATGAAGATCCATCAGGTTGCCGTGCAAGGTAGACCCGGCGATGCCTGAAGCGCCCTTTCATACGGGCTTGCTTCCCTCTGGACAGGGGAGTTATCGACTTATCGCCTGCTCATTTGTTGAAGCTTGTTCAAGCTGGCGTACCCAATTCATGAAAAGCCCAAAGGGAAGGGTGGCCGAATTCACAAAGCGCTCACGTCTGCCTTCTACGGTGGCATTAGGAAACAGGAGGAAAAACTCTGTATTCAGCATTCAGCAGTTGGTCCTGTCCACCATTCTAGGAGAACATCACATGCGTAAATCCCTTATTCTGATTTCCACCCTTGCCCTGAGCCTCGGCGTTGCCGGCGCGCAGACTGCCGCGCCCGCCACCAGCCCTGTTCCTGTGACCCTGACCGACGTTCCCGCCGGTCACTGGGCCAAGGACGCCGTGGACCGGATTGTCGAGTGCGGACTGATCCAGGGCTTCCCCGACGGCACCTTCCGCGGCAACGAGAACCTGACCCGCTACCAGGCTGCCCTGATTTTCTACCGTCTTCTGCAGACCGGCGCCCTCAGCACCTGTGACATGAGCCAGGACGACATGACCGTCATTGCCAATGGCATGCAGGAAGTCAGCACCGAGCTGGCCTCCATCGCGGGCCGCGTGACGGACCTGGAGCAGCTGAACGCTGAGCAGCAGGCCCGGATCGACGCGCTGGAAGCCAAGATCAACGAGATGGGCAACGCCGCCGCTGGTGCCGATACCGCCGCGCTGACCGCCCGCATCGACGCGCTGGAAGCCGCCGTGCAGAACATTCCCGCCGGTCCTGCTGGCCCTGCCGGTCCTGCTGGCCCCGCTGGCCCTGCTGGCCCCGCTGGCCCTGCTGGAACGACCACCACGGTTACTCCCGCGCCCGCCCCCACTGCCACGCCTGCTCCCAGCACCACTGTCGTGATTGGCGAGCCCACCACCGACCTGAGCATGGCCAGCGCCAAGACGCTGTACGCCGGCATTAGCGGCGGTGCCAATTTCGTCGACAAGACTAGCAACTGTGTGAATAAGGCCCAGAAGGGCAATGCGGACATCAACCTCTGCGTGACCGCTGGCGCCATGATCGGTTCGACCAATGTGATCGGCCCGGTCGGTGCGCGGGTGTCGGCCCAGTACCAGCCCGGCTACAACGCCATTCACGCCGACGTGAACGCAACCTATAACATCGGTTCGGGCAACCTGACCCCTTACGTGGGCGCGGGTCTGGGCCTGAGCAGCAGCAAGGCGCGCGTCGGTACGGCCAACGCGACCGACACCTACGTCAATGCGCTGGTGGGTGTGGACTACCGCGTCACCGATAGCATCGCCGCGTTCGTGGAAGGTAACGGCCGCTACTACCTGAGCAACAAGGGCTACGGCACGGGCCTGAGCGACGTTCGCACCACCCCGGGCAACGACGCCACTGCAGCAGCCAACACCAAGGGCTTTAGCGGCGCCGTCAAGGCCGGCCTGAAGTTCTACTTCTAAACCTCAACACCTGAGCTGTAAAGTCCGCCCCCCATTCGGGGCGGCTTTTTTTGACCTCTGTTCAGGCAGCAACCAGGGAAGGTCCAGCCCCATCCCGCTGCCGCCTATCCCAGCGCCAATTTCCATTGACTGCCGCCCAGCAGCGCTACACTGCGGCCATGCGCCTCATCTCGTTTGTCCAGGTGCTGTTGCTGCTGGCCATCGCGGCATACCTGGTTCTGGTCACGCTGGAAAACACAGCCCTGGTGCGCCTGCCGCTGCCGCTGGGCCGGGGAGAGCTGTCGCTGTCGGTTGGGGTGACAGTCACGGTCTTTACCCTGATCGGCGCGGCCTACGCGGCGCTGCTGCTGCTGCCTCCGGTCTGGCGGGAGCGCCGCCGCCGCCGTCAGGAACGCCGCGAGCGCCGGGCCGTGGAGGAGCGGCTGACTGCCACCCTGCAAGCCCGGCTGGGGGCCCTGGCTCCGGTGGTGTCCGGGTTGCCAGAGCCTGCCGAGGGCCGCTCCGCATGACCGGCAGAACCGTCACCACACCGCAGGCCCCGCAATGAAGGGGATCCCCTCCCCCGCCATTCCCGCCGCCCAGTGGCTGCTGGCCCCACCCGCCAGCCGCGAGGAACTGCTGGCGGTGATGCGTCAGTGGCGGGTGTCGCCGCCGCTGGCGCAGGTGCTGCACGGGCGCGGCCTGACTCCGGCGCTGCTGGACCCGCCCCTGGCCCTGACACCCAACCCGGCGCTGCGCGAGGCGGCCCGGCACATCGTGGGGGCGGTCCAGAGCAAGAAGCGCATCCGTATCCATGGCGACTACGACGCCGATGGCGTCAGCGCCACCGCCGTGCTGGTGCTGGGGCTGCGGGCGCTGGGCGCGAATGTCCACGGTTTTATTCCCCACCGCCTGAACGAAGGCTACGGCGTCCACCCCGACAAGGTGACCGAGCATGCCGAGAACTGCGACCTGCTGGTCACGGTGGACTGCGGCGTCAGCAATGTGGACGAGGTGGCCGCGCTGCTGGCGCTGGGCACCGAGGTCATCGTCACCGACCACCACTCGCCGGGACCCCGCTTCCCGGCGGCGCTGGTGGTGCATCCCCGCCTGACCGACGGGTACGACGCGGCCCTGCACAACCTGACCGGCGCGGGCGTGGCCTACCACCTGCTGTGGGCCATCCACGCCGAGCTGGGGCTGACTGAGCCCAGAGCGCTGAGCGCGCTGGCGACACTGGGCACCGTGGCCGACGTGGCGCCGCTGATCGGCGAGAACCGCGCCCTGGTGCGCGCCGGACTGGAGGCGCTGGAGACCACCGAACTGCCGGGCCTGCGCGCCCTGCTGGATTCCGGGCGAGTGCGGCGGCCCACGGCGCGCGACGTGGCCTTTGTGCTGGCCCCGCGCATCAATGCTGCCGGGCGGCTGGGCGAGGCCGACATCGCGCTGGAGCTGCTGACCACCGCCAGCCCCCACGAGGCCGGACGCCTGGCCGAGTACCTGGAAATCCGCAACGGTGAGCGCCGCAAACTGCAGGACGAGATGTTCGCGCAGGCGCTGCAGGTCGCGGACCCCGGCGATCCCGCGCTGGTGGTCACCCACCCCGACTGGCATGCGGGCGTGATGGGCATTGTGGCCAGCAAACTGGTGGAGACGTACCACAAGCCGGTGTTTATCGTGGCCCAGGGCAAGGGCTCGGTGCGCAGCACGCCGGGCATCAGTGCGGTAGAGGGGTTGCGGTACAGCGAGGACCTGCTGAAGCGGTACGGCGGGCACCCCGGAGCGGCGGGGTTCTCGCTAGACGAGGCGCAGTTCGGCGCCTTCCGCGAGCGCATCCACGCCTACGTGCGGCAGTTCCCCGTTCCTGTCCCGCGCGTGCGGCTGGACGCGGCGCTGCCCACGCTGGGGGCCACCCACGAACTGGTGGACGGCGCCAGTGCCTTCGAGCCGTTCGGCGAGGGACACGCGCCTCCGCTGTGGCATGTGCGCGACGAGTTGACCGAGACCCGGCTGGTGGGAAAACGCGGCGACAGCCTGCAGTTCCGCGTCGGGGCGCTGCGCGGCATCAAGTACGGCGAGCACGGCGCCACGCCCGGCGAACGTGACCTGGCCACCGGACTGGTGCTAAGCGAGTGGCGCGGGCAGACCCGGCTGGAATACCACGCCCAGGCGTTACGCCCGCCTGCCGGGGTGGCGCTGGATGTGACCATCCAGGCGGGGCTGGACCTCCCCCGGCTGAACCCCAAAGACGCCATGCAGCGTCTGGGCGCCGGAGCCAGCGCCCACGCCACCCCGGCGGTGGCCGCGTACCTGCGTGACAACGTGCCGGGCGTGCAGCTGCTGGAGGCGGGCGAGGACTGGTCCGGCGGCGAGCTGATCCTGTACGCCCTGCCGGCCGAGGACGATCTGCGCCGCTGGCTGAGGGCGGGCGGCGCGGCCAGTGGAAACCGGGTGGCATTCGCGCTGGGGCCGAAGACCCTGTCTGAGCTGGAGGGCGCGCTGACCCGCCACCACCTCAGCGCGCCGCCCGCCAACCCGCTGGCCGACGCCACCGCCGACGAGGCGCACATGACCCGCGCCGCCGACGCCTACCGCCGCTGGCAGTGGGCGCACCACTGGCGCACGCTGGACGACGCGGGCTGGGCAGCTTCCGTGTACGCCATGCTGGGCCTGGACGTGCCGAGTGGGCAGCCGGCAGAGCTGGCGCTGGGCGACTGAGGATTCAGGGCAAGAGAGTGACGCGCCCCGCCGCCGGGTCCAGCTGCACCTCCGCACCGAAAGGCAGTGTCAGTTGCGGACTGGTGTGGCCGAAATCCACGTTGGCCACCACCGGCAGGTCTTCACGTCCCGCCTCGCGCAGGACGCGGCGGACCCAGCCGTACAGGTCCTGCACCAGCTCCGGCGTGTAACCCCGTGGGCGGGCCAGCATCACTCCGGCGGCGCGGATCAGGATGCCCTGCGCAGCGTAATTGCGCAACCAGTAGCCCACCTGACGCGGCGCGGGCACGTCCTCGCTGGTTTCCAGCGCCAGCACTGCCCCGTCCCACAGCTCCGGCGCGGGCCAGCCGGGCGTGCCGTTCAGCATGTCCAACACCTCCAGGCAGCCGCCCATCAGGTGACCCTGCGCCGGAGCGTCCCCCTGCAACCACTGCCAGCCGTTGCCAGGCGTGAAAGGACGACGCACCTCCTGCAAGGTTTCGTCGGCCCATTCGGTGGAATGCTCGGTCCATTCGGGGGCAGGCGCGAGGTCAAAGGACCGCGTCGGGTCCACCAGCACGCGGCGAAGGCCCTGCACCGTGAAGGGGTGCAGCCCGCCGTTCTCGGCCAGATCGGTCAGCAGCGCGGGGCCGTGGTAGGCCATCACCCCGGCCCGCAAGAAGGCCAGCAGCGTGACCGTGCTGTCACTGAAGCCCAGGAACGGTTTGGGATGGGCGCGGATCAGCTCCAGATCGAGGAAAGGCAGCAGCCGCACGCTGTCGTCGCCTCCAATGATGCTGAGCAGGCCGTCTATGGCCGAATTCTCCAGCGACCAGTGCAGATCGTCGGCACGGGCCTGCGGGTGGGCGTCCAGATATTCCGCGCCGCGCAGAGCGTTGGGGGCATTCACCACTTCCCAGCCAAACTCGTCGGCCACCTGCCGCACCCCGGCGCGGTAGCGGCCCATCACCTCGGTGACGAAGCCGCCCGACAGGCTCAGGGCAGCCACCCGCGAACCGGGCAGGAGGGGAGCGGGGCGGACAAACCGGGGCGTCATCGGGCCAGCGTAAGGCAGAACCGGCGCCCAGCAAAGCAGATGTCCGCCTCGGCTGGCCTCCAGGCCTACGCCAGCAGATCCCTGGCAATGATGATCTTCTGGATCTCGCTGGTGCCCTCGTAGATGCGCAGCAGACGCTGATCGCGGTAGTAGCGCTCCACCGGGCTGTCTTTCATGTAGCCCATGCCCCCGGCCACCTGCACGGCCTTGTCGGCCACCTGTGAGAGCGCCTCGGTGGCGTGGTACTTCGCCACCGAGGCCATGCGGCGCACGTCCTGGCCCTCGTCAACCATCCAGGCCACCTTCTGCCACAGTACCCGGCTGGTCTGGATGGCGATTTCCATCTCGGCCAGCATGAACTGCACCGCCTGGAACTCGGCGATGGGCTGCCCGAACTGCTCGCGGGCCTTGGCGTGCGCCACGCTCAGGTCCAGCAGGCGCTGCATGGCCCCGGTGCTGCGCGCGGCGATGCCCACCCGCCCGGCCGTCAGGATGCCCAGCGCCTCGCGGTAACCCATGTGTTCGGGCCCCAGCAGGTTGGCCGCCGGAACCTCGGCGTCCTCGAAGATGACTTCGGCCGACAGCGCCCCCTTCTGGCCCATTTTCTCATCGATCTTGCCCACCCGCACGCCAGGGGTGGTCTGCGGCTCCACCAGAAACGCGCTCATGCCGCGGGTGCCCTTGGCCGGATCGGTGATGGCGATCACGGTCAGCAGCCCGGCAATCGGCGCGTTGGAGATGTAGTGCTTGGTGCCGTTCAGCACGTACACATCGTCTTTTTTCACGGCGCGGGTGCGGATGTTCGCGGCGTCCGAGCCGCTGCTGGGTTCGGTGATGGCAAAGCCCGCCACGCACTCGCCGGACGCCATGCGCGGCAGGAAACGCTGCTTCTGCTCCTCGGTGCCCAGCTTGACCAGGCCCGACGTGCCGATTGAGGCGTGCGCGCTGATGACGCCGCCGAAGCCCATGTGCCCCTGCCCCAGCGCCTCGTACGCGGCGCAGCGGCCCAGCATGCCTAGGCCCACGCCGCCGTACTCCTCGGGGATGCTCAGGCCGAACAGGCCCAGCCCCGCCGCTTCCTTGAACAGCTCCGGCGGCACGCTGTTGCTGTCCTCAATCTCGTGGGCACGCGGCTCCACACGGCCCAGCATGAAGTCACGGATGGTTGCCTGCACCTCGCGCAGGTCATCGGGCAGATTAAAATCCATTTGGACCAGCCTAGAGCATTTGCGGGCCGGGGCAAAGCTGCGCGGCGGCAGGCTGCGGCGCGGCCACCGACGCCGCCCAGGCGACCTGACATCGCCCGCACCGCCACCACCCCTCCCCCTTGCCGAGGCCCCGCCGCGTTTGATAAAACCCCCTTCAGAGACTTTCCAGAGCCTGTGCCGCAGCGTGGCCCAGACAACTCCCCGGCCCTTGACAGCCGAGGCGGGGCGCGGCTATACTCTCCTGTGGCCAACCAGGATGGGTCTGGCAGGAGCGAATTGGTACTCTCCAGTTTTCAAAATTAACACCCCACAACAGGAACGCAGCCGGGAAGGTTGCGGGTCCTGATTGCGCCATTTCTGGGTTCCCGTCTTCACGTTTCCACTTCCGTCTTCTGGTTTCAATCTGCGGTACGCCGCATGACAGGCGCCTTTTTCTGCCCCGAAAAGGCCGTGAGCAACACAGCAGGGTGCGCGCGAGGTGTGCATGAGTTTTATCGGTAAAGAGTCCCGTATCGAGCGGTTCGGCGAGATCAGCGAGGTCATCCCGCTTCCCAACCTGACCGAAATCCAGGTCAACTCCTTCCGCGCCTTTCTCCAGGCAGACCGTGCGCCGGACAAGCGCGACAACGTGGGCCTGCAGAGCGCGTTCAAGGAAGTCTTCCCAATCGACGAGACCGAGAAAGGTCGCTCAACCGGCCTGGTCCTGGACTACCTGGAATACCGCCTGGGCGACCCGCCCTACACCCCTGAAGAGTGCCGCGAGAAGGACCTGACCTACCAGGCCCCGATGTACGCCAAGCTGCAGCTGATCCACAAGGACAGCGGCCTGATCAAGGAAGACCAGGTGTTCCTGGGCGACCTGCCGCTGATGACCGAGGACGGCTCGTTCGTGATCAACGGCGCGGACCGCGTGGTGATCTCGCAGATCCACCGCAGCCCCGGCGTGTACTTCACGTCCAGCTACAAGGGCATCAAGAAGCTGTACACCGGCGCAATCATCCCGATGCCCAAGCGCGGTCCCTGGATCGAGCTGGAATTCGCGGGCGGCATTCTGGAAATGAAGGTCAACAAGCGCAAGTTCCCGGTGGCGATGCTGCTGCGTGTGCTGGGCTACGACGACGCCAGCCTCAAGACGCTGTTCAGCGAGTTTGACCCGGGCACTGAACTGCCCGAGGACAAGAGCGCGGGCATGGGCGCCGACGAGGCGCTGCTGCGTCTGTTCACGGTGCTGCGCCCCGGCGACCCGCCCAAGCGTGACAAGGCCACCCAGTACCTGTACGGCCTGCTGGCCGACCCGCGCCGCTACGACCTGGGCAAGCCGGGCCGCTTCAAGATGAACCGCAAGCTGGGCCTGGACCGCGAGGAATACACCCTGCTGACCTTCGCCGACGGCAAGTTCAGCGACGCCGGGCTGGTGGACACCATTCGCTACCTGATGGCGCTGCACCACGGCCACGAAACCGTGTCCATGATGGGGCCCGACGGCAAGATGCACGACGTGCCGGTGGGCGAGGACGACATCGACCACCTGGGCAACCGCCGCGTGCGGACGGTGGGCGAGCTGCTGGCCGACCAGCTGCGCGTGGGCATGGGCCGCATGGCGCGTGGCGTGCGCGAGCGCATGCTGCTGGGCAACCCCGACGCCGCCACCCCCACCAAGCTGGTCAATAACCGCCCCATCGTGGCGGCCATGCGCGAGTTCTTCGGGCGCAGCCAGCTGAGCCAGTTCAAGGACCAGACCAACCCGCTCTCGGATTTGCGCCACAAGCGCCGTATCTCCGCACTGGGGCCAGGCGGGTTGACCCGCGAGCGCGCCGGCTTCGACGTGCGTGACGTGCACCGCACGCACTACGGCCGCATCTGTCCGATCGAGACGCCGGAAGGCGCCAACATCGGCCTGATCTCGTCCCTGGCCTCGTACGCCAAGGTCAACCCGCTGGGCTTTATCGAGGCGCCGTACCGCCGCGTCAAGGACGGCAACGTCAGCGAGACGGTGGAGTACATGACCGCCGACATCGAGGACAGGTACACCGTGGCGCAGGCCAACAGCCCGCTGAACGCCGACAACACCTTTGCCGACGAGCGCGTGCTGGCCCGCCGTAAGGGTGACCCGCTGTGGTACACCCCCGAAGAAGTCGACTACATGGACGTCTCGCCCAAGCAGATCGTCTCGATCAACACCAGTCTGATTCCCTTCCTGGAGCACGACGATGCCAACCGCGCGCTGATGGGATCCAACATGCAGTCGCAGGCCGTGCCGCTGGTCCGCGCCGATAGCCCCGCCGTGGGCACCGGCGTGGAAAGCCGTGTGGTGACCGATTCCGGCACCAGCGTCGTCAGCGACGTGACCGGCCGCGTGACCTACGTGGACGCCCGCGCCATCCAGATCACGCTGGCCGAGGACTCCGCCGCTGCCGGCATGGTCACGGGCAACGTCCGCACCTTCGAACTGGTGCGCTTCACCCGCAGCAACCAGGGCACCAACCTGGACCAGCACCCGATTGTCAGCCTGGGCGACGAGGTCAAGGCCGGACAGGTTATCGCCGACGGCCCGGCCAGTGACCGGGGCCGCCTGGCGCTGGGGCAGAACATCACCATCGCGATCATGCCCTTCGACGGCTACAACTTCGAGGATGCCATCTGCATCAACGAGGGCCTGATTCGCAAGGACTTCTACACCTCCGTCCACATCGAGAAAGACGAGGTCGACGCCCGCGACACCAAGCTGGGGCCGGAAAAGATCACCCGCGACATTCCCGGTCTTTCCGAGGCTGCCCTGCGCGACCTCGACGAGGACGGCATCGTGCGCGTCGGCGCAGAAGTCAAGCCCGGCGACATCCTGGTGGGCAAGACCAGCTTCAAGGGCGAGTCCGAGCCCACCCCGGAAGAGCGTCTGCTGCGCTCGATCTTCGGGGAGAAGGCCCGTGAGGTGAAGGACACCTCGCTGCGCGTGCAGTCCGGTCAGGGCGGCATCGTGGTGAAGACCGTGCGCTTCCGCCGCGGCGACGAGGGCGTGGACCTCAAGCCTGGCGTGCGCGAGATGGTCCGCGTGTACGTGGCCCAGAAGCGTCAGCTGCAGGTGGGTGACAAGGTGGCCAACCGCCACGGGAACAAGGGCGTCGTGTCCAAGATCATGGCCCCCGAGGACATGCCCTACCTGGAAGACGGCACCCCCGTCGATCTGGTGTTCAACCCGCTGGGCGTGCCCTCGCGCATGAACCTGGGCCAGATTCTGGAAACCCACCTGGGTGAAGTCGCGCGTCTGACTGGCCAGAAGTTCGAGACCCCGGTGTTCGACTCGGTCACGGAAGCCACCATCAAGGAAATGCTGGAGGTCGCGGCGGCTGAACGCCTGCAGGGCCGCAAGGACGACGGCTTCGAGCTGGACAAGCGCGAGCAGGACGTGCTGGACCGCGCCGGCAAGCTGGGCGTGATCAACAAGGCCAGTGACGACTACGAGGCCGCGCAGATGCAGCTGGCCCGCACCGGCAAGAGCATCCTGTTCGACGGCCGCAGCGGCGAGCCGATCAGCGGCCCCGTGGTGGTGGGCACCATGTACGTCATGAAGCTGTACCACATGGTGGAAGACAAGCTGCACGCCCGCTCCACCGGCCCCTACAGCCTGATCACCCAGCAGCCGCTGGGCGGCAAGGCGCAGTTCGGCGGCCAGCGCTTCGGCGAGATGGAAGTGTGGGCGCTGGAAGCCTACGGCGCGGCGCACACCCTGCAGGAAATGCTGACCATCAAGTCCGACGACATCGACGGGCGCGACGCCGCGTACCAGAGCATCGTCAAGGGCGAGGAAGTCTCGGGCAGCACCATCCCCGAAAGCTTCAAGGTGCTGGTCAAGGAGCTTCACTCGCTGGGCCTGGACGTGGAAGTGCTGGACGCCGGAGACCGCCCCGTGGACATCTTCGAAGGAATGATGCCCAAGCGCTGATGCGCTGCCCCCAAGGTCCACCGGTCTGACCGCCACAGCGCCTCTTCCCCGAGCCTCTGACGGCCAGACCGCCCAGCAGTCCGACGGTTCAACAAGAACTCCCAAGGAGTTTCAATGAAAGATTTCAGCAAAGTCCGTATCGCCATTGCCAGCCCGGAAAAAGTCCGCGAGTGGAGCTTCGGCGAGGTTGAAAAGCCCGAGACCATCAACTACCGCACCCTGAAGCCCGAGCGCGAGGGTCTGTTCGACGAGCGCATCTTCGGGCCACAGAAGGACTACGAGTGCGCCTGTGGCAAGTACAAGCGCCAGCGTTACGAGGGCAAGGTCTGCGAGCGCTGCGGCGTGGAAGTCACGTCCAGCAAGGTGCGCCGCTACCGCATGGGCCACATCGATCTGGCGACGCCCGCCGCGCACATCTGGTACGTCAAGGACAGCCCCAGCAAGATCGGCACGCTGCTGGACCTGAGCGCCGGACAGCTGGAGAAGGTGCTGTACTTTTCCTCCTTCCTGGTCACCGGTCCGCGCAACGCCCAGAAGGACGGGCGGCCCCTCAAGCGCGGCGAACTGCTGACCGACGATGAGTACCGTGAACTGCGCTTCGGGCGGCAGGAAACCTACACCATTCCCGGCGGCCAGGAAGCCGTGGTGCGTGACGGCGAGTACGTGACGCGCGGGCAGACCCTGGGCGGCAACGTGGTGGCCAAGATGGACGGGCTGGCGCAGTTCCGCTTTCCCCGCCGCGCCGAGATCGCCTACCGCGAGGAAGTGGAGGCCACGCTGCCTCTGCCGTCCGACGTGCTGGTGGACCAGGAGACCTTCCGCGCCGGTGAGATCCTGGCCGAACTGGAGCGGGACGTGCAGATCACCGCGCCGGTGGCCGGCACCGCCTTCCTGAGCGAGATGGGCGAGGACTCCGTGATGGTGGTGATCCGCCAGAGCGTGGACGCCGCCCCCGCCGAGCAGGACGAGAACGGCGAGGACATCGAGACCGAGACCCCCCTGGGTGAGGTGCTGGCCCGCGTGTACGTGCCGCACGGCATGGACGTTCAGGTGGCACACGGCGAGATCGTCGACGCCGGGGCCACGCTGGCCGAAGCCAAGTCCGGCCAGCGCCTGCGCGTCAGCCGCGACAGCCGCCTGAGCGCAGTCAAGTTGCCCAAGAAGGGCGACGCCACCGTCACCGCGCACTGGACCCGCCGCGCCGAGTACCCGATCAACCCCACCATGCACGTGCTGGTGGGCGACGGCAGCGAGGTCGAGGCCGGGCAGAAGGTCGTCGGGGCCATCGACAAGGACGAGGAAATCACTGCCGAGGCCAACGGGACCATCACCCTGCACGCGCCGGCCAGCATCATCGTCTCCAAGGCCAAGGTCTACCCCTACGAGGACGAGCCGCTGGTCGTGATCGGCGACCGCGTGGAGCCTGGCGACGAGCTGGCCGACGGCGGCAACCTGCGTTCCGAGATCTCGGGCCGCATCGAGATTGATCTGGTGCGCAAGCAGGTGCGCGTCATCGAGTCCTACGACTTCGAGGCCAAGATGGGCGCCGAGGCTGTCAAGGAACTGCTCGACGATATCGATCTGGACGTGCTGGAAGCCGAGCTGAACGAGGCGATGAAGGACTCCTCGCGCCACAAGCGCGCCAAGTCCCGCAAGCGGCTGGAAGTCACGCGCGCCTTCAAGCGCAGCGGCAACCACCCCTCGTGGATGATTCTCAACACCGTGCCGGTGATGCCGCCGGATCTGCGCCCGATGGTGCAGGTGGACGGCGGACGCTTCGCCACATCGGACCTGAACGACCTGTACCGCCGCCTGATCAACCGCAACAACCGCCTCAAGAAGCTGATCGGCCAGGGCGCGCCCGACATGATCATCCGCAACGAGAAGCGCATGCTGCAGGAAGCGGTGGACGCCCTGATCGACAACGGACGGCGCGGCAGCCCCGTGACCAACCCTGGATCTGACCGCAGCCTGCGCTCGCTGACCGACCTGCTGGGCGGCAAGCAGGGCCGCTTCCGCCAGAACCTGCTGGGCAAGCGCGTGGACTACTCCGGCCGCTCGGTGATTGTGGTGGGCCCGCAGCTCAAGCTGCACCAGTGTGGTGTGCCCAAGCGCATGGCGCTGGAACTGTTCAAGCCGTTCCTGTTCAAGGTGCTTGAAGAGAAGGGTGAAGTCACTAACATCAAGCAGGCCCGCAAGATGCTCGAGCGCTACCGCGATACCCGCGACAGCGTGTGGGACGCGCTGGAAGAGGTGATTGAGGACAAGGTGGTGCTGCTTAACCGCGCGCCCACCCTGCACCGTCTGGGCATCCAGGCCTTCGAGCCGGTTCTCGTGGAAGGGCAGTCCATCCAGCTGCACCCGCTGGTCTGTGAAGCCTTCAACGCCGACTTCGACGGCGACCAGATGGCGATTCACGTCCCGCTGAGTGCCCAGGCGCAGGCCGAAGCCCGCATCCAGATGCTGGCCTCGCACAACCTGCTGTCCCCGGCCAACGGCGAGCCGAACGTCAAACCCAGCCGCGACATCATCCTGGGGATCTTCACGCTGACCCAGCTCCGGCACGACAACCTGGGCGCGGGCACCGACTTCGCCGACGAGAACGCCGCGTTGCAGGCCCTCGAGGACGACAAGGTGGCCCTTAACAGCCCGATCACGGTGCGTGGCGTGGCCACCAGCCCCGGCCGCCTGAAGTACAACTTCTCCAGCCCCGACGAGGCCATCATGGCCGTCGAGCGCGGCGGTCTGGACTACCAGGACCACGTCCGCATCCGCCTGAACGGCACCATCTACGAGACCAGCGCCGGGCGCGTGATGTTCCGCCGGCTGGTGCAGGAGGCGCTGGGCACCCAGGCCGCCCTGGTCGACACCCTGGTGGACCTGAACACCGCCTACGAGAAGGACCACCTCAAGGACATGGTGATGGCCTGCTTCAAGCACCTCGGGATCGAGGCCACCGCCGGCCTGCTGGACGCGCTGAAAGACAGCGGCTTCAAGCTGTCCACCTCCTCGGGCATCACCATCGGCATCGACGACATCGTGATTCCGCCCAGCAAGGGCGAGATCCTGGCCCGCGCCGACGAGCAGGTGGCGGAAATCGAGCAGAACTACGAGTTCGGCTTCATGACCGAAGAGGAGCGCTACAAGCAGGTTGTGCAGCTGTGGAACGAGACCAAGGATGAGGTCAAGAACGCCATGTTCGACAACTTCAGCCAGAACTACCCGTTCAACCCGCTGTGGATCATGAGCCAGTCCGGCGCGCGTGGTAACGCCCAGCAGATCACGCAGCTGGCCGGGATGCGCGGCCTGATGGCCCGCCCCGACGGCAGCACCATTGAAGTGCCGATCCGCGCCAGCTTCCGCGAGGGCCTGACCGTGCTGGAGTACTTCATCAGCACCCACGGCGCGCGTAAGGGTGGGGCCGACACGGCGCTGCGTACCGCCGACTCCGGGTACCTGACCCGCAAGCTGGTGGACGTGGCCCACGAAGTGGTTGTGCGCGACGTGGACTGCGGCACCACCGACTACAGCACCATCAGCCTGGGCGCCACCGACGAGCGAAGCGGCGAGTGGCGCGCGCGCAAGGCCAGCGAGATCGAGACCAGCATCTACGGCCGCACCCTGACCGCCGACGTCGAACTCAGCGACGGCAGCACCATCCGCGAGGGCGAGATGCTGTCCCTCGAGGACGTCAAGGCCATCACCAGGGATGCCAAGGTCCTGCAGGACATCTTCGTCCGCACTCCTTTGAACTGCCGGGTCAAGAGCGGCGTGTGCCAGAAGTGCTACGGCTACGACCTGTCGCAGGCCAAGCCGGTCAGCATGGGCGAGGCCGTGGGCGTCGTGGCGGCCGAGTCCATCGGCGAGCCCGGCACGCAGCTCACCATGCGGACCTTCCACACCGGCGGCGTGGCCGGCAGCGGCGACATCACCATGGGTCTGCCCCGCGTGATCGAGCTGTTCGAGGCCCGCAAGCCCAAGGTGCCGGCCCTGATCGCCGACACCACCGGCGTCATTCACATCACCGAGGAAGACGAGCGCTACCTGATCAAGGTGGAGGCCGACGACGCCCAGTTCAGCGGCAAGCTGCACAAGGTCTCGCGCGCCACCCGCCTGCTGCCCGAGATCAAGGACGGCGTGCACGTCGAGGCCGGCCAGCAGCTGACGCGCGGCGCCGTCAACCCGCACGACCTGCTGGAGCACAAGGACAACGAGTCCGCCCAGAAGTATCTGGTGGACGAGGTGCAGCGCGTGTACCGCAGCCAGGGCGTGAAGGTCCACGACAAGCACATCGAGGTGATCATCCGCCAGATGCTGCGCTACGTGGAAATCGTGGACGGCGGCAGCACAGACCTCCTGGAAGGTCAGGTTGTGGAGCGCTGGGAAGTGGACGGCGCCAACAACGCGCTGGCCGAGGACGCCACCCCCAGCTCCTGGAAGCCGGTCCTGCTGGGCATCACCAAGAGCAGCCTGACCACCAAGAGCTGGCTGAGCGCGGCGTCGTTCCAGCACACCACCCACGTGCTGACCGAGGCCAGCATGAAGGGCCAGGTCGACGACCTGATCGGCCTGAAGGAAAACGTCATCCTGGGCAAGCTGATTCCGGCCGGCACCGGCCTGCTGACCGTCCGCGACATGCAGGTGGCCGACGACCGCACGCTGGAGAAGTACGGCGAGAGCAACAACAGCAGCGACTCCGTAACCGGGGATCGCAGCTACGACGACACCCGCCCCGGCGTAGTGAACGAGAACGTCACCTACACCAACTGAGCTAACAGTTCAGTGCAGCAGGCTGAAGGCGAAAGCTGAAGGCCAACATGAAAAGCCCCCACCCGTTACAGGTGGGGGCTTTTCGTGTTGTGGAATGGGGGTGATGACAAGATCATCCCGGCGCAGGCAACCGTTCATTCCTCCAGCAGTCGCCGCCCCAGCGCCGTGTAGGCCGTGTCGTCGGTGGGCGGGTGGGTCAGGCCCGCGCGGGCATCCCGCAGCAGCTTTTCCAGCGGCAGCGCGGCGTTCAGGGCCGCCCCCCCCGCCGTACGCGAGGCCAGATCGGTGGCGTGGACTGCCGCGTTCGTCGCGTGCGCCTTGGCTGCGCCGATGCCCGGCACAGCAGTCGCGCCGGGATCGGCGTCCCAGCGGGCGGCGGCCTCCAGCAGCAGCGCCCGCGCGGCCTGCAAGGAAGTGGCGATGCGGCCCACGTTCTCCTGAATGCGTGGCAGGGTGGCAATGGGGGCGCCCAGCGCGGTGGGCACACGCACACGGGCGTAATCACTGACGGCGTCCAGTGCGGCGAAACCCACGCCCAGGTAGGTGGCCGCAATCGCCGTCCAGAACCACGCGCTGCTGGCCGGCTGGCCGGGCGCGGGCGGCGCGTGCAGGCCCGCCGGCGCGTCCGTGAACACCACGTCGTGGCTGCCGCTACCGCGCAGGGCCAGCGCCCCCTGCCAGGTGGGTTCAATGCGCACGCCAGGACCGGTCATGTCCACCCAGTAGCGGCCCACCTGCCCGTCCGGCGTGGCGGCGGTGACAAGCGCCCAGCGCAGGGCACGCACCCCGGTAGACCACGTTTTGCGGCCCGTAACTCGCCAGCCGCCGCCCCCAAAGTCCGTCCCTTCCGGCACGGCGCGGGTCTGCGGCAGGCCGCCGCGCGAGGGACTGCCCAGCTCGGGTTCGCTGGCCAGGGCATTGAGCAGCTCGCCGCGCTCCCCAGCCACGGCCACGGCGTGCAGCAGCGGTTCGGGCAGCGTCCGTCCCTGAAACGCCGCGCCCGTCACATGGCCGTGCATTGCCAGCACCAGGGCGAGGCTGGCGTCGGCCGTGCCCAGCGCCAGCTGTGCCCGCGCGAACTGGGCGAGGCCGGCCCCCAATCCGCCCCGGCTTTCAGGAACCGCCAGACGGGTGTAGCCGGAGGCCGACAGCGCCCCGGCGGCCTCCGGCGTCACGTCCTGGGCCGCCTCACAGGCCGGGGCGTGCTGGCGAATGGCGGCGGCGGCACGGTCCACAACGTCGGCCTGTGCGGGGGTCAGTTCGGAGAGCAGGTGCAGGAAGGTCACACCCCCAGGGTAGCGGCTGACGGCCCCCACGCCTGTATTCCGCCCCGCCGGACTCAGCGCTCGGTGGGACCGGTGACGCTGACCAGCACGCCCCGGTACTCGCCGGGGGTGATCAGCCCCATCGCCATAGCGTGCCCGGCCGCGTTCAGACTGTCGGCGGCCAGCACCAGATCGACGCCGGTCCGGGCCAGCTCTCCGCGCAGCTTGAGGACCGTCTCGTCCTGGAAGACGCCGGTCAGGTCACGGATGTACACCGCCAGAACCCGGCCCGCGTACCTGCGAACCACCTCGGAATAGATCAGGGCGTCCTGCTCGCCGCTGTCCCCGATCAGCACAAAGTTCAGGTGCGGAAAGCGTTCGAACAGGCGGGTGATGATCTCAAGTTTGTGGCCCCCGTGCCCGGCCAGCAGACCCATGCCCCAGTTGCGCAGGAACAGCGGCCCCAGCGGAATCCGGCGGTAGTCCAGAAACTGCCACAGCAGGTCGAAGAAATTCCAGGGGCTGCTGGACACGTAAAAGATCGGGTTGTGGACCTCGCCCTCACGCACCAGGGCGCGGTACAGCGCCCCCACGCCGGGAAACGGCGAGCGGGTACGCGCGTTGCCGGTCAGGGCGGTCATCAGCATGCGCGGCAGGCTGGTCACGTCCGACTGAATCACGGTGTCGTCGAGGTCACTGATCACCCCGAAGCGGGCGTTATCGATCACCTGCACGCGGGCGCGGGTCTGGCCCTCCTTGCCCTCGATGCTCAGGGCCGCCTCGTGCCAGCCGCCGGGCAGCGGCCCCAGGGGCGTGAACGACAGGGTGAAATAGCCCCCATCGTCGCTCAGGACGCTGGCACTGACACCGTCCAGCACACCGTTGACCTGCACCCCGCCCACCTCGCGCGAGAACAGGCGGCGCATGCTGTTGACAAAGTTGCGCCAGCGCCGGTCCCCGGTGGTGGGGGGCGACACGATGCGCGGCAGCAGCACGCGTCCCGTGAGTTCGACGCCGTGCGGGGTACCCCAGCCCACGTAGGGCTGCAAGATCAGCTTGCCCCGCGCCCGGCGCGGCTGCACGTAGCCGCTGATGGCCCGGTCCGCCACCAGGACCGCGCGCTCCACGGCAGGCAGCGCCCGTTTGAAGGCGGTTTTGACGGAATTCACCCCGGCAGTCTACGGGGCCGGGTCCACGCTCAGGCCGGGCCACGGCTTGCCGCGCCCTTTAGAGTCTGGGCGGCGCTCAGTGGACGCGCACGCCCTTGGTCAGCGGTTGCTTGCGGACCCAGGCGACAAAACGCTGAACCTCCTCATTGGCCAGCAGGGCCTCGACGGTGTTCAGCTCGCCGGCCAGCTGTCCATTGCTGAAGGTCTTTTGCAGGTAGCCCTGGCAGGCCGCGCACATCCGCACCGTGGGAATGTCGCCCAGCCTGACACCCTGGCGCCGCCCCTGCGATTTGGGCACCAGATGGTGATCGGTCATGTTGGGGGCCTCGCGGCCACACAACACGCAGGGGTCGGCGGCTTTGGGCGGGGCGTACCAGCTGGGATCGGGTTTGTTGCGGGCCATGCCCGACAGCATAGGGCCAGCAGGCGGCCTGACCCCTCCCTGCCTTTCCACTCCCTCCCCCTCCCTTTGCCTACACTGTGGCCATGCAGCCCTACCTCGACCTGATGCGGCAGATTCTGGACCACGGGGCGGTCAAGACGGACCGCACCGGCACCGGCACCCGCAGCATTTTTGGCGCGCAGCTGCGCTTTGACCTCACCCAGGGGTTTCCGCTGGTCACCACCAAGAAGATTCACCTGAAGTCGGTGATCCACGAGCTGCTGTGGTTCCTGTCCGGCAGCAGCAACGTCGGGTATCTGCAGGACCACGGCGTGAAGATCTGGGACGAATGGGCAGGCGCGGACGGCGAACTTGGCCCGGTCTACGGCGTGCAGTGGCGCAGCTGGCCCACCGCGGACGGGCGGCAAATTGACCAGATCCGGCAGGTGGTGCAGCAGATCAAGACGAATCCCAATTCCCGCCGCTTGATCGTCAGCGCGTGGAACGTGGGCGAGATCGAGCAGATGGCCCTGCCGCCCTGCCACGCGCTGTTCCAGTTCTACGTGGCGGACGGCCGCCTGAGCTGCCAGCTGTACCAGCGCAGCGCCGACGTGTTTCTGGGTGTGCCGTTCAACATCGCGTCCTACGCGCTGCTGACCCTGATGATTGCGCAGGTGTGCGGCCTGGAACCGGGTGAGTTCGTGTGGACCGGCGGCGACTGTCACCTGTACAGCAATCACCTGGAACAGGCCCGCGAGCAACTGTCGCGCGATCCCAGACCCCTGCCCACCATGCACCTGAACCCGGAGGTGAAAGACCTGCTACAGTTCAGATACGGGGATTTCAAACTCACGGGCTATGACCCCCACCCACACATCAAGGGGGTGGTGGCGGTTTGACCCTGCCCCACTTGACCCTGGCCCACCTGAGACACCCACGTCTGACCTTCGTTGTGGCGATGGCGGAAAACCGCGTGATCGGCCGGGACGGTGACCTGCCGTGGCGGCTGCCCGCCGATCTGGCGCACTTCAAGCGGCTGACCGTGGGCAAACCCGTGATTATGGGCCGCAAGGTCTACGACTCGATTGGGAAACCGCTGCCCGACCGACTCAACATTGTTCTGACGCGCAATCCAGCGTTTCAGGCCCCCGGCTGCGTCGTTGTCCACTCGCCAGAGGAAGCGCTGGCGGCAGCAGGCGACACCGCTGACGTCATGATCATCGGCGGCGAGGACATTTACCGTCTGTATCTGCCCCAGGCGGACCGGGTGGAACTGACCGTGGTTCACGCGGAGATCGGAGGTGACACGTTCTTTCCCGAACTGCCCGGAGAGTGGACGGAAACGGCGCGGCGCGAGCGGGCGGCGGACGAACGCAACCCGCATGCCCTGAGTTTCCTGACCCTGGACCGGGTCCCCCACCCGCAGGGCTGAGGCTTCTGAGGAAGGGTCCACCCGTCCGGGGGCAGGGGGCGGTCATTAGCCGGAACCCGCACACCAGCCACGGACAAGGTAGGTCCGAAATAGTGCTTTCCACGCTTGTTCGCTGTGCCATAGAGCTGGTAAACTGTACCTCTTGTACTCCGCACCTGTTCGCCACGTCGGCGAGAACCACAGGGCGGGGATCGGCGGGAAAGCCCCTGACGCCGGGGCTGACCGAAACCGAAGGAGCGTTAGAAAAATGCATAAAATTGCCATTGTGGGCCGACCCAACGTCGGCAAATCAAGTCTGTTCAACCGTCTGGTGGGGCGGCGCGAGGCCGTGGTGGCCGACTTTCCCGGCGTGACCCGCGACGCCAAGGAAGGTATGATGCTGCACCAGAACCACCGCATCACGCTGGTGGACACCGGCGGCCTGTGGAGCGGCGACGAGTGGGAGGCCGCCATCCGTCAGAAGGCCGAGTGGGCCATGGAAGGCGCGCAGGCCGTGATCTTCGTGCTGGACCCGCGCGAGGGCCTGTCTGCCGCCGACTACGAGGTGGCCGACTGGCTGCGCCGCCTGGGCACCCCCGTCATCGTGGTGGCCAACAAGATCGACAGCCAGAAGCACGAGATCTACCTCGCCGAGCTGTGGGGCCTGGGCTTCGGCGATCCGGTGCCGATCAGCGCCGAGCACGCCCGCGGCCTGGACGAGCTGATGGACCGCGTGATGACCTACCTGCCGGAGGATGACGAGGACGTGCCGGAAATCGCGCCCATCCGGATTTCGCTGATTGGGCGGCCCAACGTCGGCAAGTCCAGCCTGCTCAACGCGATTGTGCAGTCTGACCGCGCCATCGTGGCCGATCAGCCGGGCACCACCCGCGATAGCCTGGACGTGGAGTGGGATTACGGCGGGCAGCGTTTCGTGCTGGTGGACACCGCCGGGATTCGAAAGAAGCCCCCCACCGCCATCGAGGACTACGCCATCCAGCGCAGCCAGGCGGCCATTGCCCGCAGTGACCTGATCTGGCTGGTGGTCAACGCGGACGAACTGGGCGACCACGAGCTGAAACTCGCCAACCTGGCCTACGACAGCGGCAAACCGGTGATCGTGGTGGTCAACAAGTGGGACCTGATTCCGGACGCGGACCTGAAAAGCACCGAGAAGGACCTGAACCAGAAGCTGCACCATATTTCCTACGCGCCGCGCGTGTACACCAGCGCCATCAACGACTACGGCATCCACGACATGCTGGCCGAGGCCATGAAGCTGCACGACAAGTGGCAGAGCCGCGTGCCGACCAGCGAACTCAACCGCTGGCTGGAAGTCTGGCAGATGCGTCAGGCCGTGCCGAACTTCCACGGCAAGAAGCTGCGGATGTACTTCATGACCCAGGTGGAGACCGCGCCGCCCACGTTTGCCATCTTCTGTAACCGCGCCACCTTCGTCACCCGCGCGTACGAGGGTTTCCTGCAAAACCGCATCCGCGAGGATCTGGCGCTGGCCGGCATTCCGGTGCGCCTGAAGTGGAAGGAGAAGGGGCCGTACAAGCGCGGCCAGAAGGGCGAGGACGCCGAGGCCTGAGCCAGCCAACGTAAAACGGCGTTCACCCAAGTGGCGGGTTGAACGCCGTTTTCCCTTTCAGACTGGTCACATGGCTGAAAAAAAGTTGGCTGACCTGTCGGACCAGATGCGCAAGATCGACATTGCCATGCTCTCCACCCACAGCAAGGGGGGCAACATCGCCGGGCGGCCCATGAGCAACAACGGACAGGTGGAGTACGACGGCACCTCGTACTATTTCACCTACGAGGCCGCGCACACCGTGGGCGAGATCGAGGCGGACCCGAAGGTCTCGCTGGCTTTTATGGGCCAGAAGGGCTTCTCGGTGGCGGTGGAGGGCAAGGCCACCCTCAGCCGCGACAGGGCCAAGATGCAACAGCACTGGTCCCCGGACCTGGACAAGTGGTTCAAGAACGGCATCGACACCCCGGACATCGTGATGATCCAGGTGGACGCCACCCGCGTGCACTACTGGGACGGCGAGGACGAGGGCGAGATCAAGCTGTAACCGGCCACTGCCGTCCGTGAAAAGGCCAGCGGGAGACACGCTCCTCCGCCGGCCTTTTTTATGGGCGTGTCAGGGCTGGTAGGTCTTGAGGCCGTTGCCCGCACCCTGCGTGCCGGTGTTCGGGGCGCGGTAGAACACCAGACTGATGGGCAGGTTGCTGCCGCTGGCCGGAATGAAGTCGATGTTCAGCCGGTCCGAGCCGGCCCGCCACAGCATCACGGGTTCCTCCGGCTTGATGGCGTTGCCGCTTCTGGGCAGCTTGATGGTCTGGCTCAGGGGGCCGTCCTGCACGTTCATGGCCCCCCGGTATAGGCCCCCGCGGGGGCTGAGGGCCACGGCTGTCCCGGCCGCGCCGTTGACCTCCAGATCGTACAGCACGCCGTAATTGCCGCTCAGGCGCACCGGCTGTCCGGTCAGCCTGTCGGTGCCGGTGATGGCCGGGTCCAGCTGACCGTCTCCGATCACGATACGGGCCGGCAGCGTGCCCAGGTTGACGCGCAGGCGGCGCACCGCGTCCGGAAAGGTGCCGCGCACGTGCTTGCCGTCCGGCTTCAGGTAGGGCAACTGCTGCGAGACCTGGGCGCTGGGCGGCAGCCCGTCTTCCAGCATCAGGAAGGTCAGCTCGACGCGGCCAGAGGCGGTCAGGTCCTGCATCATGTTGGCGCCGCTGCCCGGGCTGAGGGTGGGGCTGGCGTACACGGCGGCGGCCTGACCGGGGGCCAGGGTCAGCGTCGGGCCGCCGGTGCTGGCAAAGTAGTCCAGCAGCGTGACCTGCCCCAGCAGCCCCTCAATGCGGGTGGGGGCGGTCTCGCCCTGCCGCAGCGTGCGGACCTCCACCGGGCGTGCCTCGGTGTTGCGGGCCAGCACATACAGGCGCGCGGGCTTGCCCAGGCCGTTCAGGTGGTAACCCAGCAGCCTCACAGGCCCTTCCAGCGTGTCCTGGTACAGCACGCCGCTCTGGGTGGGCACCTCAGGGCTGTCACTGAAGATCAGCGGGAACGTGGTGCCGGCCACCGGCAGAACCGCCGCCGAGGGGTAGTTCAGCACTTGCGCGTCGGGGAAGCGGTCACCAGGCGCGGCGTACTTGAGGGCGTAGGTCAGCGGGCTGTCCAGCGGCGCGCCCTGCACCGTGATGGTGCGCGTGAACGGCTTGCTCTGCAGCCCACGGCTGTTGGTGACGTTCAGGCCCACCGTGTAGGTGCCCGGCTGGAAAAAGGCGTCCTCGCGGTTGCTCCACTTGCGGGAAGTGATGTCGGCGCCGTCAGGGTCATAGGCGTACTCGGTGTACACCACGCGCTCGCCGGGCGCGTACACGTTCTTGTCGGTGGAGAATCGCGCCTGCGGGGCCAGCGGATTTCCGCCGTGGCGCAGGGCGGTCAGGGTCAGGGTGCGGCCGGTGTCGTCGGCCGCGCTCAGGTTGGCCTCCAGGGCGTCGGCCAGCACGCGGGCGCTGAGGTACAGCGTGCCGTCGATCACCAGCCCCGCCCCGGCGGGCTGCGGTTGCCCGTCCAGCAAAACGCTGCCGTCGCCGGCCACCACCACGCGGCCCAGACTCACCTGCCCCCCGGCGCCGGTCTGAAGCGGGCGGCCCAGCAGCGCGGCCGTCTCGCGCAGCGGCAGCAGCGTGCGTCCGCCGACCAGCCGGGGCGAGGCCAGCCAGCGGGCCGCGTCGCCGTTCACGTTCAGGTCCGGGGCGTCCACCGTGAAGGTCAACTGCACCGACCCGGCCGTGACGGTGGCGGCCAGCGTGAGACCGCCCAGGGTGGACAGCACGGCGCCGAGAAGGAGGGGGCGTTTCGAACGGCCCAGGCGGGGCCAGAAGCCTTGAAGCAACAGCGGAAGGAGGGAGGAGGCAACGTGCACCGGGGGAGTATGCCCGCCGCACCTGACCCGGTTCTGTGCGGATTGTCCCCCCGGCACTTCACCAACGCTTCCGACATGGGGTGGGCGGGGGGGACGGGCGTTCCAGTGGATTCTGCATGGCTGGAAGCCCTGGCCGCAGGACAGCGGAGACGCAGGTGGCCGCGCCCCTCACCGGCACCCCGCAATGTCCGCATTCATTCCAAACTTTTGGGGTCCCTGCGGCATAGACTGGGCACATGTCGCAGCGCGCAAGAAACGCCCGTGCAGCCGCCGGTGAAAGGCCCGCATGAAGAGGCCCTGGGGCTGGGGGCTGCTGGGCGGCGCGCTGCTGGTGATGGTGGTGGTCAGCCTGACCCTGCCGCGCGGCAACGCCAATGAAATGACCCTGACCGACTTTGCCGCCAGCGTGCGCGGCGGCCAGGTCCAGAGCGCGAACATCACGTTCCAGAACGGCACCGCGCTGATCAGCGGGCAGTTGCAGGACGCCCAGCCCTACCGGACCCGCACCCTGGTCAGCGACCCACTGATCGAACTGGGCAGCCTGCAGGCCCGGGGCGTGACCGTGGCCTACGCCGCTCCGTCCCGCCTTAGCGTGTTCGGCGTCCTGAGCGTGCTGCTGACCCTGGCCCTGATCGTGGGTCTGGTGATCCTGCTGATGCGCAGCCGCCAGAACCCGGGCACCGACGCCGCCGGGGCCTTTGGCAAATCGAAGGCAGCGGTGATTGCCGAGGGGCAGATCAAGCTGAACTTCACCGACGTCGCGGGCTGCGACGAGGCCAAGCAGGACCTGCAGGAAGTCGTCGACTTCCTGCGCCAGCCCGAGAAGTACCACCAGCTCGGCGCCCGCATTCCCCACGGTGTTCTCCTCGTCGGTCCTCCCGGCAGCGGCAAGACCCTGCTGGCCAAGGCCGTCGCCGGGGAAGCCAAGGTGCCGTACTTCTCCATCAGCGGCTCGGACTTCGTCGAGATGTTCGTCGGCGTCGGCGCCGCCCGCGTCCGGGACCTGTTCGAGCAGGCGCGCAAGAGTGCCCCCTGCATCGTCTTTATCGACGAGATCGACGCCGTGGGCCGCAAGCGCGGGGTCAGCATGCAGGGCGGCAACGACGAGCGCGAGCAGACCCTCAACCAGCTGCTCGTCGAGATGGACGGCTTTTCCAGCGGCCAGGAGGTGATCATCCTGGCCGCCACCAACCGCCCGGACGTGCTGGACGCCGCGCTGCTGCGTCCGGGACGCTTTGACCGTCAGGTGGTGGTGGACGCCCCCGACGTGCGCGGGCGCGAACACATCCTGAGAATCCACGCGCGCAAGAAGCCGCTGGACGTCAGCGTGGACCTGGGGGTGATTGCCCGGCGCACGGCGGGCATGGTGGGGGCGGATCTGGAGAACCTGCTGAACGAGGCCGCCCTGCAGGCGGCCCGGCAGGGGCGCAACCGCATCACCGGGCGGGATGTGGACGAGGCCAGAGACCGGGTGCTGATGGGTCCGGAGCGGCGCAGTCTGGTGGTGCGTGAGGCGGACCGCAAGGTCACGGCCTACCATGAGGTGGGCCACGCCCTGGCCGCCCAGCTCCTCCCCCACGCGGACAAGGCACACAAGCTGACCATCGTGCCGCGTGGGCGCAGTCTGGGCTCGGCGCTGTACACCCCCGAAGACCGCATGCACCACACCACCACTGCCCTGCTGGACCGCATCTGCGTGGCGCTGGCCGGACACGCCGCCGAGCAGGTGGCCACCGGACAGGTCACCACCGGCGCGGCCAATGACTTTCAGCAGGCCACGGGCATCGCCCGGCGCATGGTCACCGAGTGGGGCATGAGCGAGGTGGGCCAGCTGGCGCTGGCGCAGGAAAGCAGCGCGTATCTGGGATACGGGCCGCAGCAGGGCGTGTACAGCGATCACACTGCCCAGCAGATCGACCACGAGCTGGGCCGCATCCTGAACGGCCAGTTCGAGCGGGCCGTACAGCTACTGACCGAGCACGTTCACGTCCTGCACCGCCTGACCGACGAGCTGATGGCCCGCGAGAGCCTCAGCGGCGAGGACGTGCAGACCGTCCTGGCGGGAGGCAGCCTGCCCGCGCTGGAACTGCCCGGGGCGTCGCCCGTGGCTGCCGACGACCCAGCGGCAGCGGGCGGACTGAAGCCCGGCCCTGCCTGAGCCTGGGGACCCCGCCTGCTGAACAGACCCCACCCCTGACGGTGGGGCGTCTGGCAGCCCGGGCAGCCTCTGAGGTTCGAGGCCCTGTCCGGCGCCCCGCGGCCTCAGTCCCAGTCCCACTCACGCCAGTCGCTGGCCCTGGCCTTGCCCTTGCTGGGCGATGATTCGGCCACCTGCTCCGGCGGGGCTGGGTGCGGGGAGGGGTACCACGGGTAGGCGGCGGCCAGCGCCTCGTCCAGCCGTTCGCGCAGCAGTTCGGCCAGCCGGGCCTCCTCGCGCGCGGTCAGTTTTGGAATCTCGCGCCTCAGGCGGTCCAGCGCCGCGTCCAAGCCCGCCAGATACGGCCCGCGGGCCTTCCTGACCGCACCTTTGCGTAGCGGTTCGGGGAGGATGCCGGGGGTATAGGACCCCGCCGCCGCTTCCAGCAGGGCGGCTCGTCTGGCCTCGCGGACGGCGCGGTTGCGCTCGGCGCGTTCGCGGGCGTCGGCGGCGCGGGCCTGGGCCGCCAGAAAGGTGTCGTCGCGCTCTACTTCCATCACGCGGGCCTCGGCGTACAGCTTGACGGGGGGCAGGCGGCGGCGGCCCATCCGCAGGCCGTTGGGCCGGGTCCCGTCATGCTCGCCCAGGAAGCGCGCGATCAGCGTGGGCGTCCAGCCCCGGTCCTTGAGGTCCTGCGTTGCCAAAAAACCCGGCGGGTTCAGCGGCGGTCTGTCCTTGCGCTCACTCATGAAAGGGGCAGCGGCTCTACCCTGCCCGGCTGGGCGGACGTCCACTCGCGGCGCAGCAGGTCCAGCCGCACGCTGTCGTAGCGCACCCCGGCCACCAGGCGGGCCTCGCGGATGCGGGCGGCCTCCAGAAAGCCCAGCCGCCGCGCCGCATGGATCATGCGGGTGTTGCCGCCCCAGGTGGTGAAGGTCAGGACGTGGGCGTCGGTCTCGTCGAAGGTGGCCGTGACCCACAGCCGCAGCGCCCGCGTGCCGATGCCGTGGTTCCAGTGCGCCGGATCGTAGATCAGGATGCCCAGGTCCCACCAGCCGCCGCCCGCCGGTTCCTCCTGGCTGCGGTTGACCATGCCCACACACTGGCCGTCCAAGGCGATCACGCGTTCATCGGAGCGGGTGGGCTCGGTTTCCAGCCGCTCCACGTAGGCCTGCAGCGAGGCGGTGGTGGACGCCGCGTGAAAGTACGGCGCGTCCCAGTGACGCCACTCGGCCTGCGGGTCGGCCAGCCAGCGCCGCAGCACCGGCAGGTCACGCGGCCGGCGGCCCCGCAGGGTGACGGTCTGGGCCGGGGAGGAAGAGGTCATGACGCCATGATTCCAGACCGGACGGGCTGCGGGTGAGAGCGGCGATCCAGTGGGCTGGGCCGCTGAACGGAGCTGCCGCTGCTCACCCCGTCCCCGTGACCCAGCGCCACAGCGGCGGGGCCAGCGTCACCAGCCCCACCACCAGCGCCCCGGCGGCGGCCACCAGCACCGCCCCGGCGGCGGCGTCCTTGGCCACTCTCGCCAGCGGGTGCGGGTCAGGACTGGTCAGGTCCACCACCGCCTCCACGGCGGTGTTCACCAGTTCCAGCGCCAGCACCAGGGCGCAGGCCAGGGCAACCGGAGCCAGTGGAACGCGCAGCGCCGCCGCCAGGGCCAGCGCCGCCGCACCGGCCCAGACCTCGATACGGAAGTTGGCCTGCGAGCGGTAGGCGTGCCGCACGCCAGTCCACGCGAAGCCTGCCGAACGCCACCAGCGCCGGGGGTTCAGGGCCGAGCCGTCCGAGCGCACGCTGTCAGGTGCCGGCGGGCAGCGCGGCCTCGGCGGCCTGCCACGCCGCGTGGAAGGTGGCCCATTCAGGCCCGGTGGCCCCCTCCTCATAGCCCAGACCGTCGGCGTGGGGGTGGTCATGGCCCACCAGATGCGTCAGGCCGTGGCTGGCCAGCAGGGTGACCTCGCGGGTCAGGCTGTGACCGCGCGCCAGCGCCTGCCGGGCCGCCGTGTCCAGGCTGATCACGATGTCGCCCAGGTGCGGCGGCATGAAAGGATCGCCCGGTTCCCAGGTGGGAAAGCTCAGGACGTCGGTGGCGGCGTCCTCGCCCCAGTGTTCGTGCTTCAGGGCGCGAATGGTCCGGTCGCCCACCAGCACCAGTGTCACCTCACGCTCCTGCACACCAAAGTGGGCCATCGCCGCTTCCAGGCCCGCACGCACGGCGGGGCGCAGGCCAGGGGGCGGGGTCTTGCGGGCCAGAAGGTCGATCACACGCACCAGGGTAGTGCAGGCGGGCCGCAAAGAGGCGGGGCAGCGCGTCCATCTGCACTGCCCCGCCCCATAAGCCCCTGCCCAGCGCTATGGCTGCGGATCGCCCTCGCCTTCCGGAATACTGGCAAACTCGCCCCGGCGGGCCGAGCGTTTGTCGTCCTCGGCGTTCTCGGCCTGCTCGTAGGCCCGGATGATCTTGCCCACCAGTGGGTGGCGAACCACGTCCGCATCGGTAAATTCGTGCCACGCGATGCCCTCGATCTGGCTCAGCACGCGCTTGGCCACCGCCAGCCCGCTGGTGATGTGGCGCGGCAGATCGATCTGGGTGACGTCCCCGGTGATCACCACCTTGCTGGAAAAGCCCATGCGGGTCAGGAACATCTTCATCTGCTCGCCGGTGGTGTTCTGCGCCTCGTCCAGAATGATAAAGGCGTCGTTCAGGGTCCGCCCGCGCATGAAGGCCAGCGGCGCAATCTCGATCACCCCGCTGGTCAGGTAGGCCTCGAACTTGTCCTGGTCCAGCATGTCCTGCAGGGCGTCGTACAGCGGGCGCAGGTAGGGATCGATCTTGGCCTGCAGGTCGCCGGGCAAGAAGCCCAGTTTCTCCCCGGCCTCCACCGCCGGGCGGGTCAGGATGATGCGCTTGACCGCCTTGGTCTTCAGCGCCTGAATCGCCATGGCCACGGCCATGTAGGTCTTGCCGGTCCCGGCCGGGCCGACGCCGAAGGTGATGTCGCTGCCCGCGATCTGCTCCAGGTACAGTTTCTGCCCCGGCGTCTTGGGCTTGAGGCCGCGCGGCAGGCTCAGCCCGGTCATCTGGGTCTCGGCGGCCAGGCTGCGGCCCTCGCCGCTCATGCGGGCAGACCGCAGCAGGCTCTCGGGGGTCAGCTCTCCGCCGGCGCGCACCACGTCCAGCGCGTCGCGGACCATGCGCTCGGCCTGCTGGACCTCGGATTCAGTGCCGGTGATGGTCACGGTCTCGCCGCGGGCCACCAGCTTGGCGCGGGTCAGTTCGCGCATGCGGCGCAGGTTCGCGTCGCCCGTGCCCAGCAGGGCCAGGGCTTCACGCTGGTCTTGCAGGGTGACCGCAGCGCTGGCCGCAGCGGGAAGGGTCTGGCCGGCTGGCCTCTGGTCTGCCGGAATCTGGGCGGCTGAAATCTGGTCTGGCTGTGGCTGGTCAGTCACTCGTCTCCTGTGGTTGGATCAACACGGGCCGGCGTGGCGCTCACGCACGGCGCACCCTCCCCCGAAGACGGCTTCGGCAGGCGGGAAAAGAGGAAGGGTCATTCGGATGCCCCCATTGTCGGCAGTGCGGGCCGGGTCTGGCGTGGCCTGCAGCACATTCGGCCCGCCTCAGACCCCGGTACAGTGTCCTGGCCGCCACCTGCCAACCCGCGGCGCCGCAAAAGCTCCTGCCGTCCCAGGTCAGCGGCCCACGGCAGGCAGACCAGTTGACGGAGATGTGAGGAAACCCTCAAGCCGCACTGTTTGCGGCGCGGCGGTTCAGTCATGGCGCGCGGCTAAACTGAAAGCTGTGAACGTGCCGGATTGTCCCGACGCTGCTGCCCAGCACGCTTATCTATTTGCTGATCCGGCAGCGCACTCGCTGTCGCCGCAGATGCACCGGGCCGCCTTTGTCCACGCCGGCCTGAACGGGAACTACACGGCCCGGCGCGTCGGGGCCGCCGATCTGGCGCAGGCGGTGGCGGACCTGCGCCGTCCTGGCGTGCTGGGCGCCAACCTGAGCCTGCCGCACAAGGAATCTGCGGTGGCCCTGCTGGAGAGCCTGACCCCGGCGGCGCGGGCCATCGGGGCGGTGAACACCATCGTCCACATGGACGGCCAGCTGCGGGGCGACAACACCGACGCCCCCGGTCTGCTGGCCGCACTGGCCGACGCCGACGCCCCCACCGGCGGCCTGAGCGTGGTGCTGGGCGCGGGCGGCGCGGCGCGGGCGGCGGTGTACGCGCTACGGCAGGCGGGCCGCGAGGTGCTGATTGTCAACCGGACCCACGCCCGCGCCCAGGCGCTGGCCGCCGAACTGGGCGGGCGGGCCGCGTGGCCGGAGACCGCGCCATGGGCCGCCGTGACCCTGCTGGTGAACGCCAGCAGCGCCGGGCTGGACGCGCCGCACGACTCGCCCCTGTCCACCTTCCCGGCGCTGGACCCCCGCGCCCTGGTCTACGACATGGTGTACCAGCCCGCCGAGACCCGTCTGCTGCGGGACGCCCGGCGGGCGGGCCTGCGCGCCGAGAACGGACTGGGCATGCTGGCGCACCAGGCGCGGCTGGCCTTTGCCGCATGGACCGGGGCGGACGTGCCGGTCCGGGTGTTTCTGGAGGCGCTGCACGCTGCGGCGGACGCCCCTTGAGCGCCTCCGCCCCGCCCCGCCCCGGCGTGACCCCCGCCCCCTTCTCGCGGCGAGCGCCGCTGCTGGTGCTGGGGCTGATTCTGCTGCTGTCGCTCACAGCCTCACTGGTGATTTCCAGCTTCGTGCAGGCGCAGCAGCGCGACCGCTTCGAGCGCGAGACCCTGGCCTATACCCTGGCCCTCAAGGACCGGGTCAACGACTATGACCGCCTGCTGCGCACGGCGCGGGCAGCCTGGCAGGTACACCCTGACCTGCTGGACGAGACTGAATTTATCCGCTTCGTGGACGGCATCGATCTGGCACGGCGCTACCCCGGTGTGCAGGCGCTGGGCTTCGGCACCTGGCTGCCGGACGGCAATGCGGCGGCGCTGACCGCGCGGCTGCGACAGACGGTCCGCCCGGACTACGCAGTGCGCGGCACCCTGGCGGCGGGGCCCCGCGTGCCGATCTCGGTGATCGCGCCCCCCAACGCCGAGAATCTGGCCGCGTTGGGCTTTGACCTGTACAGCGAACCCGTGCGCCGCGCCGCGCTGGACCTGGCCCGGGCGGAGGCCGACGTGCAGGCCAGCGGCCGGGTGTCGCTGGTGCAAAAGGACGAAAGCGGCGTGCCCCTGCGGGGCTTCCTGCTGATGCTGCCGGTGTGGCCGGCTGGCCCGGCAGGTGGACAGGCCGCCGAGCCGCAGGGCTTCGTGTACATGGCGGTGCGCGCGGACCAGTTCCTGAGCGACCTGGGACCGCCGGGGCTGGACTCTCGTCTGCTGGTCGGCGTCAGGCTGGCCGGAGAGACGCTGACGCAGCCCAGCGGCAGCGGAACGGGGTACTTTCAGGATCAGGCGACGCTGCAGCTGGCCGGGCAGTCCTGGACCGTGGCCTACACCGCCCCGAGCAGTTTTGGCCGGGACGCCGCTGCGGGCGTGCCGGTGCTGGTGATGCTGGCCGGGCTGCTGGTCGCCGGGCTGGCCTACCTGCTGGTGGGGGCACAGGTGCAGGCCCGCAGGCGCGCCGAGGCGCTGAACATGTCGCTGGGGCAGGCGCGGGCGCGGCAGGAACAGGCCCGCGCCGAGTTCGAGGCCATCTTCCACTCCATGCAGGACGCCGCCGCCTTTACCGACACGCAGGGGCAGATCCGGCTGGTCAACCGTGCCCTGGAGCGGCAGTTCGGCCACCCGGCCTCGGCCCTGATCGGGTTTCCCCTCTCGGCACTGCACCTGGACACGCGCCTGGAAGAACGCCAGACCTTCCAGGCGCTTACCACGCCGTACCGCCGCGCCGACGGCAGCGTGTTTTCCGGCGAGGCCCAGCGCAGCGTGGTGCAGGACGCCAGCGGCGAGCAACTGGGGCTGCTGGAGGTCATCCGTGACGTCAGCGAGCGGATCGCCGCCGAGCAGGCGCTGCAGCGCGGTGAACGCCGTTACCGCGGCGTACTGGACGCCATTCCACACGTGCTGCAGGTGAGTGACGACGCGGGCCAGATCACCTACGTCAACACCCAGCACCGCGAACTGCTGGGCAGTGACGACCTGAGCGCCCGCATGAGGCCCGAGGGACGCGCCGCCTTCGAGCGGCTGTGGCGTAAGGTCCGCGAGCACGGCGATGTGGGGCAGTACACCGCCCGGACCGAGGTGCAGTTGCGGGTGGGCGACGGCGTAGAACGCTGGTTTACCCTGCGCCTGTCGCCCATCCGCACCGGGGAGGACCCCGCTGCCGGCCAGGGACAGAGCATGGAGTGGGTCACCTCGGCCACCGACATTCATGACCGCCTGACCGCCGAGCGGCGTGCACGGCACAATGAGGAACGCTACCGCAGCGTGCTGGAGGGCCTGCCGCAGATCGTGTGGCGCAGCGACCCCCAGGGCGAGTCGCTCACCTTCAACCGGCGCTGGGAGGAGTACGTGGGGCTGGAGCGGGCCTCCGACGGGTTCCTGGGCCTGTTGCACCCGGACGACCGTGCCGACTACCAGCGGCGCTGGTCGGCGGCCATCCGCAGCGGGCGGCCCTTCGAGGCCGAGCACCGGTTGCTGTCGGCGGGAGGCCAGTACCGCACCTTCGTCACGCGCGGCCTGCCGGTGCTGGACCCATCGGCCCAGCCGGACGGCCAGGGCTCCCGGCGCCGGGTGATCGAGTGGGTTGGCACCAGCACCGACGTGGACGACTCGGTCTACGAGGAAACCGCGGCCCGCCTGCTGGCCGACGTTTCCGAGGATCTGGCTGCCCGCCGCCCTGAGGTCCAGGCCCAGCACGCCGCACAGTCGCCCTCCCAGACCCAGACCGCCCAGCCCCAGTCCTCCCTGTCCGTGCCGCTTCCAGCGCTGGGCGCGTCCGGCCGGGCCTCAATGTACCGGGCTGCCCTGGGCCGCATGACGGTGCGCTTCGCGGAGGGCGCGGCGCTGTGGTCCGTTCAGGACGGACAGCCGGAACTGCTGGCGTCGTCCTCGCTGCATCGGGCGTGGCAGACCGGGCACATGCGGACCTTTCTCGGCGGCCTGCTGGAACAGGTGATCAGCAGCGAGGACCCGCTGTTTCTCTCCTCGCACCCGCTGCTGCATGCGGTGAACGCCACCGGGGCGCTGCTGTATCCGCTGCTGGGCGCAGGCGGGCGACTGTGCGGCGTGCTGGGGCTGTTCTACCGCCAGGAACTTACTGGCCGCGACCACGACCTGGCGCAGGAGATCAGCGTGCGCTTTGCCGCCGCGCTGGACCACGACGCGTTGCAGCAGCGGGTGGCGCTGGCCCAGCGTGAGTTGCAGGCCCTCAACCTGTCGCTGGAAGACCGCGTGCAGCGGCGCACCGAGGAACTGGAGCACGCCAACCGCGAGCTGGAGGCGTTCAGCTACAGCGTCTCGCACGACCTGCGCACGCCGCTGCGGCACATCGTGGGCTTTGGCGACCTGCTGGGCAAGGAACTGCTGAGCCAGCAGGCACGCAGCGTGCAGGAGGGGGGCGGCGCGTCCGGGCTGAGCGCCAAGGGCCAGCGCTACCTGAGCATCATCACCGACTCGGCGGGGCGCATGAGCCAGCTGATCGACGATCTGCTGGAGTTCTCACGCATGGGGCGCCAGGAGATGCGCCGCGAGAACGTGGACCTGCGCGCCCTGTTCAAGGCGGGCTGGGAGGGGCTGGAACCGGACCGTGAAGGCCGCAGCATCGCCCTCGCGCTGCCCGATACCCTGCCGCACGTGCCGGGTGACCCCGCGCTGCTGGGACTGGTGGTCACCAACCTGCTGAGCAACGCCATCAAGTACACCCGCACCCGTGAACGCGCCGTCATCGACGTGAGCGTGCAGACCGACGCCCAGAACGTGACGTTAACGGTCCATGACAACGGCGTGGGCTTTAATCCCGAATACCTGGATAAACTGTTCGGTGTGTTTCAACGTCTGCACCGCGCCGATGAATTCGAGGGCATTGGCATCGGCCTCGCCAACGTCCGCCGTATCGTGACCCGTCACGGTGGCCGGGTGGGGGCCGATGCCCGGCCCGGCGAGTGGGCCTCGTTCTGGATCACCCTGCCGCTGGACGGGCCGCCCGCGCCGCCCACCCCCGAGACCGCCGCGGAGCAGGCGTGACCGGCGCGGACCTGACCGGGCCGGAGATGGCCGCACTGGACACCACTGCGCTGAATGTGACTGGGCCGGATGCAGCTGGGCCGGAAATCGCCAGTGCAGCAAAGGCAGACCCCGCGCTGGTGGCTGAAGCAGCCACAGTCCCGCGCGGCAGCTACCGCTTTCCCGGTCCCGGCGAGACCCTGAACGTGCTGCACCTGGAAGACAGCGAGCTGGACCACGAGCTGGTGGTGATGCACCTGGACGGCGAGCTGCCGTGGCCCCTGCAGGTCAGCCGGGTCGAGGACGAGGCCGGATTCCTGGCCGCCATCACGCAGAACCCCCCCCACCTGATCCTCAGCGACTACGCGCTGCCCAGCTACGACGGCCTGAGCGCCTACCGCGCCGCCAGCACCCACCTGCCCCGGGTGCCGTTCATCATCGTGACCGGGGCGCTGGGCGAGGAGGTGGCGGTGGACACCCTGCGCCAGGGCGTCACCGACTACATTCTCAAGCAGCGCCTGGACCGGCTGGCCCCCACCATCCGCCGCGCGGTGGCCGAGGTCGAGGCCCGCTCCAGCCGGGAGCGCGCCGAGCAGGAGGTCCTGAGTCTCAACCGTGACCTCCAGGCCCGATTGATCGAGGTCGAGCGGCTGCGCAACACCGCCGAGCGCCAGAGTCAGCGCCTGGAGGTGCAGGCCCGGCAGCTGGAAGAGGCGCTGAACATGCAAAAGACCTTCCTGGCCGAGACCAGCCACGAGTTGCGGACCCCGCTCACCGCGTTGCACGGCTACCTGCGCCGCGCCGAGCGCGAGGCGGGCGGCTCCCAGACGCTGCTGGATGCCCAGCGGGTCGCCGAGAATATGACCCGGCTGGTCAATGACCTGTTGCAGCTGTCGCGCGGGGAGCTGGTGCAGGGCATCGAGATGCACTTCATGAACCTGGGCAAGGTCATCGCGCAGGTGGGCCGCGACTACGGCGTGCGCGCCGACCAGGGCAACACCGACACCGAGATCGTGGGCGACCCGGTGCGCCTGAGCCAGGTGTTCATGAATCTGGTGACCAACGCCATCCGGGTCAGCGGCTCGCCGGAGCTGGTGCATCTGGAAAGCAGCCTGCGACCCGGCGAGGTCGAGGTCCGGGTGGTCGACCGTGGCCCCGGCGTTCCGGACGCCATCAAGCCGCGCATCTTCGACAAGTTCTTCCGGGGCAAGGAGGCCGGGTCGGCGGGCCTGGGCCTGACCATCGCCCAGCAGGTCGTGACCTCGCACGGGGGCACCATCGACGTGATCGACACGCCCGGCGGCGGCGCCACCTTCCGCGTCCGCCTGCCGCTGCCCGACGAGGAAGACGAGTAGGACCGCCCGGGCGCGCGGGCATTTCTCCCTGGCGTCCGCGTTACCCTCTGTCCATGACCCTGCCCCACACTCGCACCCCCCTCAGCGCCCTCAAGGAATGGGACGCGCAGTGCCAGCTGCTCGCCACGGGCCGCGTGTCACTGCTGCTGCGCAAGGGCGGCATCATGGAAACGCACGACGGCTTCGAGGTGGAACACCGCCGGTTCCTGCTGTATCCCACCTTCCTGCACCAGAACCCGCAGGAACTCCAGCCGGAGCATCAGGCGCTGCTGCGCTCCGACCCCGCCCCCGGCCAGATTGTGCTGCCCGCCCTGGCCGAGGTGGTGGCCGTGCACAAGGTGACGTCCCTGGAGGCGGCGCTGCGCCTGGAGCCGCTGCAAGGGCTGAACGCCGGGGCCATCGAACGCCGCTTCCACTACCGCAACCGCCCGTGGATTCACGCGCTGCTGCTGCGGGTGCGGCCCCTGCCCACGCCGCTGGTGCTGGAGGAGACGCCTGATCTGCTGGGCTGCGTCAGCTGGGTGCCGCTGGGAGGCGTGGACGCCCAACCGGGCGGGCCGGCGGTGCCGGAGCCGGAGCTGGAGGCGCGTCGGCACGCCCTGGAACGGCTGCTGACGGCATAAAAAGAGGGAGGCGCGTGGCCTCCCCCTGCTCTGACTCACTGAAAAACGTTTACTGGGCTTCGAGATCGTAGTTGTTCAGTACCAGGGTCTGCACGGTGCCGTCGGGGCTGACGAGGTTCCAGCCCTTCCTGGTACCGGCGAAGAACTGGTTGTCGTTCTGGGCCAGCGCCAGACGCTTGCCGTTGTCCTTGCTCAGGACGGTGTCGCCCGCGTCGTAGCGGTTGTTGTTATTGGCGTCGCGGAACACGATGACGCGGTAGGTGCCGAAGGGCACGTTGCTGGGCAGGTCCAGCACAAAGCCGCCGGTCAGGAACTTGTCGATCAGCTGGCTCTCGGTGCCGTCGGCGGTGTACTTGCCGTCGTTGAAGCCCACCAGGGCCAGCCCTAGGTTCTGGTTGGCCGAGAAGCCGCGCAACTGCCCGGTCACGTCCTTCTTGGTGGGGTTGCCGGCCAGGGTGCAGGCGCTGAGGGTGAGGGTGCCGAGGGCTAGAGGCAGCAGAAGCTTGTTCATGGGGGAACCTCCGTGAATAGGGGCGGGTGTTACAGACTTGACCTTTCTACCGTAGCGGTAACGGCCCGGCAGGACTACGGTGAAAGCCTTCCCGCTCGGCTCATGCGAGGTTCATGGGAGACGCATCTGGATGGGAAAGCTGACGAACCCTTGAGGTGCAGGGGCATGCGCGGCGCAGGTCCGGCCTATACTCCGGCCCATGCAGCGCCCGCCGTTTACCGCCCTCGCCGCCGTGTACGACGCGATCATGGCCGACGTGGAGTACGACCACTGGGCCGACTTCGTGCTGACCTACGCGCGTGACGGCGGCCTGACCCTGGAAGGGGCGGCGGCGCTGGACCTAGCCTGCGGCACCGGCGGCTTCACGCGCGAGCTGGCGGCGGCGGGCCTGCACGTTACCGGCCTGGACTTCAGCGAGGACATGCTGCGCGAGGCCCGGTCCCGGCTGCCGGACGTGGCCTTCGTGGCGGGCGACCTGAGAAGTTTCGCCCTGCCGGGGCGTTTTGACCTGATCACCTGCGTCTTCGACAGCCTGAACAACCTGCTGACCGCCAAAGATCTGACGGCGGCCCTGTCGCGGGCGCGGGCACACCTGAAGCCCGGCGGCCTGCTGGCCTTCGACGTGAACACCCGGCTGGGCGTGCGTGAGCTGTGGGAAGGGGACGCCATCGAGGGGCTGGCCCCGCTGCCGGGCGGCGGCGAGGTGCATTACCACTGGTCCCACCACCACGACGCGGCGGCAGACCTGGGCGTGGTGCAGGCGTTCTGCCGCATAGAAGAGGACGGCGAGCTGCGCGAGTTCGTGGAAACCCACCGCGAGCGCGGCTACGACCCGGCCGATCTGGAAGAGCTGCTGCGGGCCGCGGGCTTCGGGCGCTGGGAGATCGTGGAGTACCCGGACTACGCCCCGCCCATGCCGGACGTGCCGCGCGTGTGGGTGTTTGCGTGGGCGGCGGGCGAGGACGGAGCACCGGCATGAGCGCCCTGCCGGTGCTGGGGGCGGGCGGCTGGGGCACGGCGCTGGCGGTAGGGGCGGCGCGAAACGGACGGGACGTGACGCTGTGGGCGCGGCGACCTGCGCTGGTGGCCGAGCTGAAACAGACCCGCGTGAATGCCGACTACCTGCCGGGCGTGACGCTGCCGGACAGCCTGCGCGTCACGGCGAGTCTGGAGGAGGCAGTCAGCGGGGCCGAGTTTGCCCTGGTGGTGGTGCCCAGCGTGGGCGTACCGCCGCTGCTGGAGGGGCTGCCGCGTGGGCTGGGCGTGGTGCTGTGCGCCAAGGGCCTCGCGCCGGACGGCGGGCAGCTGACGCATCTGGCCCGCGAACTGGGTTTTGCGCGGGTGGCGGTGCTGAGCGGCCCCAACCACGCCGAGGAGATCGGGCGCGGCCTGCCGGCGGCCACGGTGGTGGCCAGCGCGGACCCGGCCCTGGCCCTGGCGGTGCAGGCGGCGCTGATGTCCCCGGCCCTGCGCGTGTACACCAGCCGCGACGAGGTGGGCGTGGAACTGGGCGGCGTTCTCAAGAACGTGATGGCCCTGGCTGCCGGGCTGGTGGACGGCCTGGAGCTGGGCGACAACGCCAAGGCCGCCCTAATCACCCGGGGCCTGCGCGAGATGCGTCGTTACCTGCTGGCCCTGGGCGCGCAGGAGGACACCGTGTACGGCCTGAGCGGGCTGGGCGACCTGGTTGCCACCGCCACCAGCCGCCACAGCCGCAACCGCGCGGCAGGCGAGGCCATCGCGCGTGGCCAGAACCCTGCGCCGGGCGGGCAGGTGGTGGAGGGGCTGCGGACGGCGGGCCTGCTGGACGCCTGGGCCACGGCGCACGGCCATGACCTGCCCATCGTGCGGGCGGTGGCGCGGGTGGCCTCGGGCGAGTGGACGGCGGATACGGGCGTCGCCAGCCTGATGGAGCGGGACGCCAAGGCTGAGGAACACGGCTAGGACAGCCGGCCGGCCGGGAGGCTGACCCCCGACATTCTGGCCTCTGATCACATGAAATTGGCTGTATCCTGGCAGCGGAGGCGGCGGTGTGCCCCTGTTTGCGGCACACCGTAAACGCCGCATCTTGTACAATATTTGGAACACAGGTACAAGCCCTTGTACCTACCGGGGGGCAGTGGTACAGTCAACCCCTAGCCGGCCACCGCGTACTCACCTGAGGTTCCACCTTCCCGTCCACCTGCCGCCCTGACCCGGAGGTGGGGCTCTTTGTTGCCGTTCAGGCCTGACCGCCCCGCGCCCCCCGCCCCCCTTTCAAGGAGTTCTGCCATGACCACCCTGCCCACCCAACTGTTGCCTGCCCAGCCGCTGACCACCTTCGACGACAATGCCCAGCACATCGCCAAGCGCCAGTACCTGCAGTCCGGCGACGGCGACATCGGCGGCATGTTCCGGCGAATCGCGACCTGGGTGGCGGGTGCGGAGGCCCCCGAGGCGCGGCTGTCCTGGGCGCAGAAATACTACGACCTGATGGCCGACAAGAAGTTCTGCCCCGGCGGGCGCGTGCTGGCCGGCGCGGGCACGCAGCACGGCAATGTCCTGAACTGCTTTGTGCAGGGGGCCACCGAGCATGAGCCGGCCTCGTTCGAGGGCGTGATGGAAGTGGCCAGGAAACTGGCGCTGGTGACCAAGGTGGGCGGCGGCAACGGCGTGAACCTGGACGTGTACCGCGCCCGCGCCGAGGGCAGCCGACCCGACGCAGGCGTGCGCGGCTGGGTCTACATGGCGGCCAGCCACCCCGACGTGACCGACTTCATCGAGGGCCTGATGCGCCCGCCCACCCAGCCGGACGGCGACAAGCAGCCGGTGGCAGTGCGCAACTGGACGCGGGTGGTCTACGGTCAGGCGATTGCGCCGGAACTGGTGGCCTTGGCCCGGCAGAACGGCGTGCAGATCGTGCGCGCGCTGCCCGAAGGCGTGCAGAGCGTCCCCGACGACATGGGCGGCATCGTGGACGCGGCCCGCAAGGTGGCCGAGGACGCCAAGCTGGGCCTGGAACCGCGTCTGGACCTGTCCGAAATGCGCGCCGAGGGTGCGCCGATCAAGGGTTCAGGCGGCACCAGCAGCGGCCCGGTCAGCTTCCTGATGGAGATCTTCGACAACTTCCTGGAGTGGGCCAACCGGGGGGCCGAGGAGGCGGGGCCGATCAATACGCTGCGCTTCGTGTACGCGCCGGTGCTGCGCGTGGTCCGGCAGGGCGGCACGCGGCGCGGCGCAGGCATGGCCACCATCTCCATCGCGCACGCCGACGTGCTGGACTTCCTGACCGCCAAGGACCTGGACCGCGAGGCGTCCGAGGGCGACATCTCCACCTTCAACATCTCCATCCTGATCACCGAGAAGTTCTGGGATACCCTGCAGGCGGGCGGGGTGTGGGCCATGAACGCGCAGGAGGTGCCGGGCAAGTACTACCTGGCCCCGCAGGAGGGGGCGTTTGACGGCCAGTTCCCCGAGTTGCCAGACCGCGCTGAGGATGGCGCGCGTGGCGTCCCCACCTATACCCTGGGCAAAGGCAAGAGTGCCCAGAGCGGCATTCCCGCCGCGTGGCTGTGGGACCAGATCGCGCAGCACGCCTGGAGCACCGGCGAACCCGGCCTGATCTTCAATGACCGCGTGAACGAATTTTCAGCCCTGAAGAACCTGGGCGAGCGCTACGAGATTCGCAGCACCAATCCCTGCGGCGAGATTCCCCTCACCATCGGGGAACCCTGTGACCTGGGGGCCATCAACCTTGCGGCCTACGTTCACAACAGCAGCTTCGACTACGCCACCTTCCGCGCCGACGTCCGCACCTGCGTCCGCTTTCTGGATGACGTGCTGGACGTGAATGTCTTTGCGCTGGAAGACAACCGGGTGGCCAGCCAGGACCTGCGCCGCCTGGGTCTGGGCGTGATGGGGCTGGCCGACGCCCTGATCAAGCTGGGCCTGCGCTACGACAACGAGGCGGGCCGCGAGACCATCATGGAGATCATGTCGGCGCTGCGCGAGGAGGCGATTGCCGAGAGCGAGCGTCTGGGCGAGGAGCGCGGCGTCTACCCGGTGTTTGCGCGCAACGAGGACAGGATGCCGCACGCGCCCCGGCGCAATGTGGCGGTGCTGACCGTGGCCCCCACCGGTACGACCTCCATGCTGATGGGCGTGTCGAGCGGCATCGAGCCGGTGTTCTCGCCGTTCATCTGGCGCAAGATCGGCAGCGAGTACCGGGCGCTGCTGGCCCCGCTGTTCGTGGAGCTGCTGGAAACCTACCCCGCCCCCGACGGCGTTCAGAAGGACGGCGGCTGGGACTGGGACAAGGTCACCGAGGCCGTCAGCGAGAACCACGGCAGCGTGGTGGGCCTGCCGTTTATCCCCGACGCGCTGCAGCAGGTGTTCGTGTGCGCCCACGACATCGCGCCGCAGGACCACGTGCGGATGCAGGGCACCGTGCAGCGGGCCTTCGATGCCGAGGGCTTTGCGGGCAACAGCCTGTCCAAGACCATCAACCTGCCCAACAGCGCCACCGTGCAGGACGTGCAGGATGCCTACAGCGAGGCCTACCGCACCGGCTGCAAGGGCATCACGGTCTACCGCGACGGCTCGCGCCAGTTTCAGGTGCTGAGTACCAGCAAGAAGAAGGAAAAAGCCGAGGAGGCGCCTGCCCAGGCCGCCGCAGAGGTGATGGGCGAGACCGTGTCCATAGCAACCGCGTCGGCACAGCCTGTTGCCACGCCTGCCGCCACCACCGCCAGCCGGTCCCAGGCCGCCGCGCCCGCCAAACCACAGTACGAGCGGCCCGCCCGCCTCTCGGGCATCACCGACATGGTCAAGCTGACCGATCCCACCAGCGGACACCGGCGCTCGTTCCTGGTCACGGTCAACCACCTGAACGGCAAGCCGGTGGAGGTCATGGTCATCAGCGGGCGTGCGGGCGACGAGGCCAACGCCGATAGCGAGGCGCTGGGGCGCGTGGTGTCCATTGCCCTGCAACACGGGGTTCCGGCGCAGGCGCTGATCAAGACCCTGCGCGGCATCAACGGCGGGCTGTACGGCAGCTACAACGGACGCTTGGTGGGCAGCAAGGCAGACCTGATCGCTGTGGCGCTGGAAACCTTCCAGAAGGACATGGCCGCCGGGCAGATCGCCGGGCAGGAAGCGGCGGGCCTGCCGCCCCTGGCCGGAGGCAGCGGCGACGCGCCCGCCCCCGCCGTCAGTGGGGTGAGCGTGGACAGCATGGACGCCATGACCCGCGAACGCTGCCCCGTCTGCGAGGAACAGGCGGTGATCCGCGAAGAGGGCTGCCTGAAGTGCCAGGCGTGCGGCTACAGCAAGTGTGGCTGAATTATGGATATTGCAGATAAGATTGCAAAGTTAAGCGACGAATTGAGAGAAGAATCGCACTCTACAAAAGCGATTGACATTCTCAAGTCTTTCGCTGAACAACAGAAAAACACGGCAGGTGTGGACAAAATCCTCGGCCAGTTTGAAAATATTTTACAACCACCAGTCGAATTTGAGGTGATGCTTGCTAATCGGTTGTGTCTCGAAAGTGACGAATTTGATTTTTTACAAGGCGATATCATCAGAACGGAGTCCGCTTACTATATTGGCGAGCGAGTCGTTAATAGTCCGACGTTTATTATTGGAACTTCGGCATGTGATTTAGTCAAAGATAGGCGCGAATGTATTACTCTATTTAGAGTAGAACCAATTCTAGCTCCCAGAAACGATGATGAAGAGAAGATAATTAAGCAATTATTAAGCAATAATTTCAAATTTAAAAGCACGACATCTATGATTTTGCCAAAATTTCCTTATCAAGATGAAGATGTCATTTATAATATAATTGAACTTTCTAGGCCCCATTCTATAACTTCTCAGAATCTACGATTGGCCCATCGAGTATACTCACTAACTTCTTTGGGCTGGAGAATTTTTGGAGCAGTCTACAGATTTATCACTAGTCGCCAAGATCCGCGCGATGAAATATTTAGAAACAACCTTGAAATTATCGAAAAAATAGAGGATAGCGCATAGTAAATCAAAGCGAGGCTAGTCAGTTGACTAGCCTCGCTGACTTAGATTATTACCGCCTCGGAAGAACGAGCGAGTCATCGCTGTCGTGTTCGCCAAGTTCAAAGTCGGTTAGCTTCAGCGGCTGTGAGCCATCAATACATGAGAACGTAACCTTCTCGCTTATTTGGAAAGCAACCATCTGTAGCATTTTTCTTGATGCCTCGGAGTCACTTTCGCTCACTATAGTGGCTGCTTGTATGATGAGTTGAACATCTCTTCTAAGATGGTCGGCTTCTGCAGCAATGCCATACAACTTCTGGAAGTCATCTTCGCTGATGATTCTATACTGTGCTTTTTTTAGCCTGAGAATACCCATAGTGCCATCACGGATAGAGCTAAGCTTAGTTGCTGCGCCTACTCTTATGTCTTCGAATCTTTCCCAAGTAGGGCCTACGTGTAAGTTAATTGGTACACTTCCCTGTGTCCTAAGTGTCATTTCGCCCTCCTTCATAGTTCTCATTAGAAACGCTTACGGCTCAAGGCTTCAAATGCACCTTGGCGCTTCAGCGATTTCCAACAGTTTATCCTGCTACCTCACAGCTTACAGCGAAAACTGTTAAACTTGACAACATGATTGGGGGTACTATTGTTGACTTGTATATACAAGTTTATCTATTTACATAACAATGCGCTAAAATTATATTTTCTACATCGTGATATCTGTCTATCAATGGTAAAAACTTCTCGTCGCTCACGGCATTGCTTTCACTAAGCTCCGGCCCCTGCCCACGGTGTTCTTGAAGCCGAAGGGTGGGGGCGTTTTCGCCGTTGCCTCTCAAGGGGGAGATTTTCCTCTACCCTGCACCATGAACCTCGACGACTACCGCCGCCCTGGCCCGGCCCGCCTCCGCCTATATCTGTCTCTGCTGCTGATGCTGGTGCTGACCGCCATCCTGGGCAAAAAGCGCGACGGCGATCTGGGCACGGTGGAGACCCTGAAACGCAGCCCCTTTGCGCGGGTCATGTTCATGGACATCGGCGCACTCAGCACGTTGGGGGCGCTGTATCTGGCGCTGAACGGCAAGTCACGGGTGCGTGTCCCGGCGGCGCTGGCCTCGCTGGCGGTGGGCAGTTTCTCGCTGCTGCCCGCGCTGGCCTACGAGGAATGGAAGGCCATGAAAGAAGCCGAGGGCGACAAGCGCAATGCCACGGGCTAAACATCTTTCCGGGGCTGACACCCCACCCTTCTTCAACCCTTGCCCCACCCACGCTTCGGTCAGAACCGCTACAGTTCTGCCATGACGGCCCATCCGGTTCCGGCGGTTTCCCCTGCCCCTGCCCCGCAGGCGGCGGCCACCCTGATCTTCAATGCCGGGGCCGGGGGCAGCGGCCACAGCAGCCCCGAAGTGCTGGCTGAGGCGCTGCACCACGCCGGCTACAGCCCGGTCTACCGCGCCACCGACAGCGAGGCCGAGTTGCAGTCGGTGCTGGCCGACGTATCCGGGCCGGTGTTCGTGGCGGGCGGTGACGGCACCGTGCGTGCGGCGGCGCTGTATCTGGCCGGGCGCAACGACGTGACGCTGGGCATCATTCCCATGGGCACCGCCAACAACGTGGCCCGCACGCTGGGCATTGCTGGAGACCCGCAAACGGTGATCGCCGCCTACGCCGGAGCGCAGGCCGTGCCGTTCGATGTGGGCCGGGTCACGGCCCCCTGGGGGCAAGACATGTTTCTGGAGGCGATGGGGTGCGGCCTGTTTGCCGAGGTCATGGCCGCCTATGACCCGGAGCAGGGCAAGAGCCCGCTGCGGGCGGCAGGAGCGCTGGGCGCGGTGATGCGCGACTTCACGCCGCCGCCCCTGACCCTGACGCTGGACGGCGTGGCCCAGCCCCCGCTGGACTGCCTGCTGCTGGAGGTCATGAACACCCCCGCCACTGGCCCCCGCCTGCCGCTGTGCAGCGGAGCCGATCCCGGCGACGGGCTGCTGAACGTGGTGCGGGTGGACGCCGGGGAGGGCGAGGGCCTGCTCACCTACGCGGCGGCGCTGGCGGCGGGCGACTTCGCGCAGTTGCCCAGTGTCACCAGCACTCCGGCCCGCTGCACCGAGATCCCGTACCACGGCCAGCCCTTCCACGTGGACGGCGAGGTCCGCCCGGCCCGCCCTGATCTGGCCCGGCCCGGTACCCCCAGCGTGGTGCGGGTGGAGGTCTGGGCGGCGGCCCTGCACGTGCTGGTGCCTGCCGCGCCGGAGGAAGGCTAGCCATGCAGAACAACCTGGTCTTCCGGGACGGCGTGCAGGTCATGCGGGTGGACCTGCACGTCCACACCGAGGTCAGCCACGACTGCCGCACGCGGCTGCGCGACATTCCCGCCTGGATGCTGCGGACCAACACCCGCGTGATTGCCGTCACCGATCACGACCAGCAGCGCGGCGGCCCCGAACTGGCCCGCATCGTGGCCGATCTGGGCCTGGACAACCGCCTGAGCATCATTCCCGGCGAGGAAGTTACCACCTCCGAGGGGGAGCTGAACGCCCTGTTCCTGCAACAGCGCATTCCCGCTGGCCTGAGCCCCGAAGAAACCGTGCGCGAAATCAAGGCCCAGGGCGGGCTGGTGATGCTCCAGCACGGTTTTGATCCCCTTAAGCGCTACCGCCTGCGCCCCGAAGCCACACAGCGCATCGCCGCCGACATCGACATCGTGGAGGTCTTCAACTCGCGCCTGTCGCGGCACCACTGGAACGGGGTGGCGCTGGCCTGGGCCAACCGGCGTGGCCTTCCGGTGTGTGCGGGCAGCGACGCCCACACCCTGCGCGACATCGGCGAGGCGTGGGCAGAGACGCCCTTCCGCCTCATCCACACGCCCGCCGACCTGCTGGCCACGCTGGGCGAGAGCGTGGTGGGCGGACGCTGGACGCATCCGGTCTACGCCTACGGGCGCAAGCAGTGGCGCACCCTGAACGGCCGCTTCCGGCGCGACGAACCGGCCTGAAGCCGTGAAAGACACGGGCCATAAAAAAACCCGCCCTCTCGGACGGTGATAAGACCAATATAGCGCGGAATGCGGCATCTGTCAAACTTATGCAGCGGGCCAGAATTGGCGCGCTGGGACAGGGCAAAAACAAATATCTCCTCGGTAGCCCTGCATAGTCCTGGTAGCACCGGACTCGCTCCGCTCCCTTACCGGCAGAGCGCTGGTGCCCAGGGCCGAACCCCCATGAACCCTATCAAGGGTCCAGGAAACGAAAAACCCGCCCTCTCGGACGGTGATAAGACCAATATAGCGTGGGATGCGGCAGGTGTCAAATCTATGCACTCGACCAGAATTTGTGCGCTGGGACGCCACCAAAAAGCACTCTCCGTCTCTGGGGCTGCATACGCTGGGTCCGGGCGGCGTTCCAGCATGTCCTTTCTCCGCCGCGGATGACCTGAGTTCCAGCGACTCCGCTCCACAACACCACTGCCAACGACCCGGGAAATAAAAAGCCCGTCCTCTCGGACGGTGATAGGGTAAATATAGCGTGGAATCCAGCAGGTGTCAAACCTATGCAGTGGCTTAAATTTCCCGCGCTGGGCCGACGAAAACAACAGAGACTACATCGGCCCGCCGTGCATAAGGGGGCGACCCAGATCTGCCTGACCGCCCCCGCCACCGTTCTGGCCTAGTGCGCCACTTCCACGGCGCGGCTTTCCCGGACCACCGTGACCTGCACCTGCCCCGGATACTCCATGTCCTGCTCGACGCGTCCGGCGATCTCACGGGCCAGCAGGATGGCCTGCGCGTCCGTGACCTTCTCAGGCTGCACGATCACGCGCACCTCGCGCCCGGCCTGGATGGCGTAGGCCTGCTGCACGCCGGGAAACGACACAGCGATCTGCTCCAGCTGCTCCAGTCGGCGCACGTAGGATTCCAGCTCCTCGCGCCGCGCGCCGGGCCGGGCCGCACTGATGGCGTCGGCGGCGGCCACCAGCACGCTGTACAGCGTCTCGCCGTTTTCCGGGTCATGGTGGTGGGCAATCGCGTCGATGACCTCGTGGGCCTCACCGAACCGCCGGGCCAGGTTGATGCCGATCTCGACGTGCGTGCCCTCGATCTCGCGGTCGATGCTCTTGCCCACGTCGTGCATCAGGCCGGCGCGGCGGGCCAGGGCCGGGTCCAGACCCAGTTCGTCGGCCATGATGCCGGTCAGGTGCGCCACCTGAATGCTGTGCTTCAGGACGTTCTGGCCGTAGCTGGTGCGGAAGTACATGCGCCCCAGCAGTTGCGTCAGTCCCGGCTTGATGCCCATCACGCCCGCCTCGATGGCCGCCTCCTCGCCCTGCGCGTGGATGAAGGTCTTCATCTCGTCCTGCGCCTTGTGCACCATCTCCTCGATGCGGGTGGGGTGAATGCGTCCGTCGGCCACCAGCGCGTCCAGCACATGCTTGGCCACCTCGCGCCGCACCGGGTTGAAGCTCGAGAGAATCACCGCCTCGGGCGTGTCATCGATAATCAGGTCGACGCCGGTCAGGGCCTCGAAGGCGCGGATGTTGCGGCCCTCGCGCCCGATCAGGCGACCCTTCATGGCGTCGTTGGGAATCGGCACCACCGATACGCTCAGCGCAGCGCTCGTCTCGGAAGCGCTGCGCTGGATGGCCTGGGCAATGATGTGGCGGGCGTGCCGCTTGGCCTCCGCGACCGTGCGCTCCTGCATGGCCTTGACCCGGATGGCCTTTTCCTCTTCCAGCTCGTTTTCCAGGCGGCCCATGATCTCGTCGCGGGCCGCCTGCGGCGAGAGGTTGGCCACCTCGTACAGCTGCAGGTCCACCGCCCGGCCCCGCTCGGCCAGATCGGCCTCGTGCTCGGCCAGGGTGCGCGAACGCTCCTCGACCCGTTCTTCCAGTGAATCGAGCTTGTCGCCGCGGGCGTCGAGCTGCTCGGCCCGGCGATTGAGGCGCTCGATCTCGCGCTTGAGTTCCTCGCGCTCGGCCCGCGTTTCCTTGCGGTCCGCACTCAGCGCCTCGCGGTCACGCGACACCTCGGCCTTGGCCGCCGTCCGCTCGGCCTCGACCTGCGTCCTGAGCTTGGCGATCTCCTCGCGCTCCGCACTGAAGCGTGCCCCCAGCGCCGTAACCTGGGCTTCCCGCTCCCCGGCTTCCTGAATCCTTCTGGCTGCGTCCTGTCTGGCCTGGTCGGCCTGCTCCCGCGTGCTCCGCGCCTCGGCCTCTGCCGCCGCGCGAATCCGCTCCGCCTCTGCGCGGGCTTCCCGTTCCAGGCGGTCATCGGTTTCGGCCCGCTCCCGCAGACCCCGCGACTGTCCCCCGAAAAACCCGCCGACCAATCCGATCAGGAGCGCCACGATCATCCATAACATCGTTGGCATATCGGCTCCTTATGGTTCTGTTTCGGAGCAGCTCCCGGCCACGGAGGCCCGGCCCTACCCCGCAAAAAAGTGAGAAAAGACGAACGCCGGTTGAATTCGGACGTTCGCCTCGCAGTCTAGCCCCAAACATGAAGTCTGAAAGCGCTGTTGTTTCTCGGTCGGTGGTTTCTCTGGAATCTCTATGGGGTGGGGGTCTGCCGGGGCAGCACGGTTATTTCAGTGTGTCGCTGAAATAGGCCAGCATTTCGCGCCGGGCGTCCCGGCTGGCGTAGGTGTCGGCAATCTTGCCGTCCTTGAGCAGGAAACTATGCGGCTCACCCTGGTACACCGTAAGTTTGAAGTTCTTGTTCGCGGCGTCCAGCTTCTGGGCGTAGCTGTAGATTCCCGCGATGGGGCTGGGCTGGTCCCGGGTGCCGTGCAAGATCAGCAGCGGCGCGCTGAGCTGATCAATGAAAGCATTGGGAGCCTGGGGCTGCGTGGCTGTGCCGCCCGAATCGGGGAAGCCGTACCACGCCACGCCCGACTTAAACGCCTTCATCTGTGGCAGCAGCAGCATGGTGTAGCGCCCGCCCGCGCAGAAGCCGGTCAGGCCCACCGCGTTCATGTTCACGTCCCCGCGTGCGGCCAGGGTCTTCAGACCGTCTTCCACCAGCGCCTTCACGGTGGCGTCGCTCGGCCCCTTCTCGAAGGTCTGCCAGCCCAGCGCCAGCGTCACGTAGCCCGCCGCTGCCATCTCATCCACCAGATCCCTGTAACCCTGTTCCAGCCCGTTGAAGGAATGCAGCAGGATCACAGCGGCCTTCGGTGTCGCAGAGGCAGGCGCGGCCAGATAGCTCCTGTATGCCTTGCCACCGCTGGTCACGTCCAGATCAGCGCCTTTCACCGCCTGTCCCAGCGCGAGAGAGGAGAGGGCGAGGGCCGACATGGTCATGGCGTGCTTCAACATGGGTGAAACCTCCAGTGTCCACCTTAATGGGACAAATGGAGCCGGTGGGGTGGTCTGGGCCACCAGATGAAGAAACGCTCAGGATGCAGGAGGGGGCAGATACCAGCGTCCCTTGTGGGCCACTCTTCTGGTGAAGTGAATCGTCTTGGCGATGGATCTGGCAGCAGCAGGCGATCCGGGGGTAACCGATACGAATGCCAAACGACTCCGGGAGGGCTGCCACTTTATCAATGTAAGGAAATTAGCGGCGTCGTTCGCCCGTCTCCCCGCCCCTGCCAGTGGGCATAGCCAGCACGACAGTCAGCGGCGCAGCCAGGGAACGGCCCCACCAAAGCAAAACCCCCACCACAACGGGCGGGGGCTTTCTCAAGGCAGATTTGAGCTCAGAATTTACTTCTGGCTTTCCTTCTGCGCGTGGACCACCAGTTTCATGGGGATGGTCACTTCGGGGTGGGCGCGGTAGGCGATGTCGTACTCGCCAATTTCCTTGACGATCCTGGGCATCTCCAGCTTGCGCTTGTCGATGTCAAAGCCCAGCTGGTCCAGGGCGCCCGCCACGTCGGCGTGGGTGACGGCACCGTAGATCTTGCCTTCGCCCGCGCGAACGCTCATTTCCACGGCAACCCCGTTCAGGCGGCTGGCGAGGTCCTCGGCGGTGGCTTTTTCCTGGGCCTGAATCTTCTGGCGCGCGCGGATGCGGGCTTCCAGGCTCTTCATGTTGGCGGCGGTGGCGCTGGTGGCGATACCCTGCGGAATCAGCCAGTTGCGGGCGTACCCGTTCTTGACTTCCACAATGTCGCCGGTTTTGCCCAGCTTGCCGGGTTCCATCAGAATGACTTGCATCTGCTACCTCTCCTTACTTCCGAACCAGTTTCTCGGTGTAGGGCAGCAGGGCCAGCTGACGCGCAACCTTGATGGTCTGCGAAATGCGGCGCTGGTGCTTGGCCGAGAGGCCGGTGCGGCGGCGAGGAAGAATCTTGCCGGTGTCGGAGACAAACCGGCGCAGCATCTTCACGTCTTTGTAGTCGGTAATTTCAAGTTCCCCGATGGAGAAGGGGTCAACCTTGGGCTTGCGGGGACGCTTGGGCCCCTTGCCACGCGGTTTGCGGTCGCTGGATTGCGTCATATGTTCCTTGTGCCTGCTGGGTTCCTACAAATAGTTCAGAACGGCAGGTCTTCTTCTTCCGGTGGGAAATCGTCGAGACCTTGGTCAATATCTAAGCCGCCCGAACGGTTCCCCGTGTTCGCCGCCCGGCCCTGATCCTGGCCGTAGCCGCTGCTCTGGGTCTGGGGGCGCGCCGCACTGCTCGCGGTCTGCGTGCGAGGTCCGGCGGGGGTGGCTGCGGGGGTACCGGTTCCCGCGCCTCGGGACAGGGCTTCGACTCGCGTCGCCTCTACTTTGGTGGAGTTGCGTTTGTTGCCGTCCCGGTCAGTCCAGCTCTCGTTGACCAGTCGGCCCTTGACCATCACGGGGTCACCCTTGCGCAGCTCTTTCATGGCCTCGGCCAGTTCGCGCCACAAGGTTACGTCTACCCAGTGGGTCTTTTCCTGCTTGTTGCCCTGACGGTCATTCCACGTCTCGTTCACGGCCAAACCGATTCCGAGCACGGCGTCTCCGGCGGGGGTGTAGCGCAGTTCGGGGTCGCGAACGACATTGCCGACCAACACCACTTCGTTCAGCCCGTTGCCCATACGAACGCCGCCTCCGGCGTCCTGGATCAGTTCGGGCTGGGCATCCAGACCTTCCATGCGCAGGGCCTTGACCTTGATTGCGCTCCGCTTGCCACCTTCGGGGGCTTCCCAGGAGCTGTAGTCCAGAGCGCCTTCAACCATCACGGCGTCGCCGCCTTTCAGGTTGCGCTCGGCCTGCCACTCGGCGGGCTTGCCCAGAATGGACACGCGGTGATACCACGGCAGGCTCCGCTCACGTCCGTCGTTGCCGACGACGCGGTCTTCTCCGGCCACAGTGGCCTCGAAAACGGCGGTTCCGTTGGGGGTATAACGCAGTTCGGGATCGCGGGCGAGTGCGCCGACTAGATACACATGGTTCATGCCTCGGGCCATAACAGTGTTCTCCTTGGTGGCTGGCTGGATACGTGATGTATCCGTACTTGGGGCTTTAGCGTGGCTGGCAGTGGGGCCCTGTGCGGGTTAGGAAAACTGTAACAAGGCGGCCAAGTTCTGTCAAGAGCGTAACGCTCCCAGCAACCTTCAGGCCTTCTTGGTCTTCCATTCCGGGCGGTCCTTGACCACCAGGACGCGGCGCACGTGGTCACGCAGGCGCAGGGTGCTGGCGATCTCCTTTTCAGGGTTGCCGCCGGCCTTGATGGTGTACATCAGGTAATAGCCCTCGCGGTCCTTCTCGATGGCGTAAGCCAGGCGGCGGTTGCCGACGTCGTCGAGGTTGCTCATCTCGGCCCCGTTGTTCTTCAACGTGGTCTCGATGTAATCCTTCTCGATTTGCACCTGCTCGGCGCTGAGGTTGGGGTTCAGGATCAGGTTCAGGTCGTACTGGTTCATAGTTCACCTCGCTTCACGCCGTGTCCGGGCAAGGTCAGGCCTCGCCATACAGCGCAACTCACCACTTTATCAGACCGCCTGGGCCGGCGCTAGGGGGTGGGCCGGGCATCATCCCACCCTGTCCAGACACAGCGCGGCCCCTCCCCTGGCCGCAGGGAGGGGCCGCGCTCAGGCGCGGTTTACTGGCTTACTTCAGCACTTCCAGCGCCTTTCTCAGGATGGCGTCGTTCTGGACGTCCACCACGGCCTCGCCCTGGGTGGCGCTCTTGCCGGGGCGCTTGGCCTCGCCGGTGTAGGTGAACTTGCCGTCCTTGTCGGCGGTGACGGTCACGGGCTTACCGTCCACATTCAGGGTGATCTTCTCGCCGGCCTTCAGCCCGCTGCCGGCGAAGTTCAGGGGCGCGATGTAGCGGGTGTCGGCCACCACGATGTCGGGGGTGATGCCCTTCTTGTGAATCTGACGGCCCTTGGGGGTCAGCCATTCGTTGGCGACGATGGCGATCTTGCCGCCGTCGGGCAGGTTCAGGGGAATCTGGGCCACGCCCTTGCCGAAGGTCTGCTCGCCAATCACCTGGGCGCGGTCCACGTCCTGCAGCGCGCCGGACACCACCTCGCTGGCCGAGGCGCTGTTCTTGTTGACCAGCACCACCAGCTTGCCGGTGTAATCGGTCTTCTGGTTGCTGGCCCGGCCAAAGACCTCGGTCTTCTTGTTGCGGTCCCGCAGGCTCACGATAGGTCCGGTCTGCATGAACTGGTCCGCCACGTCGACCCCGGCGTTCAGCAGCCCGCCGCCGTTGTCGCGCATGTCCAGGATCAGCTTGGTCACGTTCTTCTTCTTCATGTCGGCCACGGCGGCGCGGAACTGCTGGCTGACCTTCTCGTTGTAGAAGGTGTTCAGGGCGATGTACCCCACGTTGCCCGGCAGGATGGTCTGCTCCACGTCCACGATGGTCACCGGCTGGCGCTCCATCTTGACGGTGTAGGGCTTGCCGTTGCGGGCGAAGGTGATGGTGACGGTGGTGCCTTGCTTGCCGCGCACCAGCCGCACGATGTCATTGAGCTTGCTGTTGATGACTTCCGTGTTGTCCACCTTGACAAACACGTCGCCGATCTGCACCCCCGCGCCAATGGCCGCGCCGGTCTTGAACACGTTGTCGATCTTGCCGCCGGTGCCGTCCGCATTGGCGGCGATCAGCTGCACGCCGATGCCGTAGAAGTTGCCGGCCAGGTTCTCCTGATCAATGGCGTTGTCCTCGGGCTGGCTGTAGTACGTGAACTCGTCGTTCAGGCTGCCCACCGCGCCGTTGATCGCCCCGCGCAGCAACTTTTCCTCGTCAATCGGGTACAGGTAATACTGCTTGAGGTCACCGATCACTTCCAGCAGCGTCTTGCCGATGGGCGTGCTGCTCAGTTTGGCTTGGCTGTAGCCGCCGAGCTGGGCGTAGGCGACTGCGGCGGTGGCCGCAACGGCCGCCCCCACCATGGTCAGGCGTTTGGCATTCACCCGTCCAGAATAGTGCGCCGCCGGTCGCGGCCATTGAAGTGCAGGTGACAGGCCCGGCTCAGAAAAAGCTCAGGCTGCGGCGGGCCAGGGCAGGGAGCCACAATGCTGAGAGCCGCCCTGAGCCTCCCTTCATGGTCTGGGCTATGCTGGGACGTGACCATGAGCAGCCCCCCCCACCCCGTCCCGCCGCGCCGCGCCGGAGCGTCCGCGTGATCCAGTTTCATAGCGTGACCCTGTCGTACCCCGTGACCCGCACGCTGGCACTGGACGACGTGAGCCTGGAGATCGCCAAGGGCGAGTTCGCGTATCTGGTGGGGCATTCGGGGGCGGGCAAGAGCAGCTTCATGAATCTGGTGCTCAAACGGGCGCTGCCCACCCGCGGCGAGGTCCGGGTGGCCGGACAGTCGCTGCGCCATTACCGGGGCCGCCGAACCGCCCTGCTGCGCCGCCGCATGGGCACGGTGTTTCAGGACAACCTGCTGCTCTCGCACCTGAACGCCTACGACAACGTGGCCTTCGCGCTGCGGGTCACCGGCGTGCACCAGCGCGAGTGGCCCACGCGGGTCACGGCGGCGCTGCGGACGGTGGGGCTGGAGCACAAGAAGTACGCCCTGCCGGTGCAGCTGTCGCAGGGCGAGCAGCAGCGCGTGGCGATTGCCCGCGCCATCGTGTCTGACCCGCCGCTGCTGCTGGCCGACGAGCCCACCGGCAACCTGGACCCCGAGAACAGCCGCGAGGTGCTGAAGGTGCTGCAAAACGTCAACCTGCGGGGCACCACCGTGGTCGTCGCCACCCACGCCCGCGATCTGGTGGAAAGCTACCGCCACCGCACCCTGACGCTGCGCAAGGGCAAACTGGTGCGCGACGATCCCTACGGCGGGTACGCCCTGTGAGCGGAAGCGAAACCGGCCGCCATCCTCTCCTCCAGGCCTCCTCCCCGTCCGGGAGCGGCCAGTGATCTACCACCTCCGTCAGGCGCTGCTGGCGATGCGCGGCAATTTCACGGCCACGCTGGCGACGCTGGTAACCATGACGCTGACGCTGCTGATGCTGGGCTTCGTGCTGCTGCTGACGCTGAACGTGAACCGCACGCTGGGCCAGCTGGAATCGCAGGTGGAGGTGGCGGCCTTCCTGACGCCCGATGCAGACGACGCCGGGCTGCTGGCGCAGGTCCGGAGCCTGCCGCAGGTGCGCGAGGCCCGGCTGGTGACCAGCGCCGAGGTGCTGGAGGAGATGAGCCAGACCTCGCCCTACACCCGCGACGCGGCGGGGCTGGTGGGCAACCCCTTTCCCGACACCCTGCGGATGAAGGTCAGCCGGGTGGGCGACTCGCGCACGGTGGCGGCGGCGGTGGCGGAACTGACCGGCGTGGACGGCGTGGAGTACGGCGCAGGTTATGTGGACCCCACGGTCAAGACCCTGACCGCCGTGCGCGGCGCGGGCTACGCGCTGGTGGGCCTGCTGCTGCTGGGCACGCTGTTCAACATCCTGAATGCCGTGCGGGTGGCGATGTACGCCCGCCGCGACGAAATCAGCGTAATGCGGCTGCTGGGGGCCACGCGGTCGTTTATCCGCATGCCGCACGTGATTGAGGGCCTGATCGTGGGCCTGCTGGCCGCCGCCCTGGCGCTGGCCCTGCTGACCCCGGCGTATCTGGGGCTGGCCGGACGGGTGCGCGAGCTGGCCCCGGTGCTGCCGGTGGTGACTGACACCGATACCCTGCTGCCGGTGCTGGGCGGCGTGGCGGGGCTAGGCATCCTGATCGGCTTTCTGGGCAGCCTGTTTGCCAGCCGGCGCTACCTGCGGGAGCTGGAGTAGTGGGGGGCGCGGCGCGCGCGGCCGCCACGCTGCTGCTGGGCGCCCTGCTGCTGGGCCAGGGGGCCGGGGCGCAGACCACCTCCCAGAAGTTGCAGCAATTGCAGCAAGAGTTGCAACAGCAAAAGCAGCTGAGCGCGGCGCAGGCCACAGAACTGAACCGCATCCGCCGCAGCATCCAGAACCTCAGCGCCCAGCAGAAACAGGCGCTGGCGCAGCTCGACACGCTGGCCGGTCAGGTCGCCAACCTGGAAAACGAGCTGGCGGTCCTGAACACCCGCACCGCGCTGGCAGAGCGGCAACTGGCCGACACCACCTCTCAGCTGGGGGTTACGACCGCCCGCGTCGAGCGTCTCAAGGGCGACGTGCGCGAGATCCTGAACATCCAGTACCGCAGCCGCAGCAACGATTACCTGGGGCTGCTGTCACAGTCGCGCAGCCTCTCGGACCTGCTGATCCGGCTGCGCTACGCCAACATGGCCGGGCAGTACAACACCCGCATCATCGAGAATCTGCGCGAAGAGGTGGCGGCGCTGGACACGCAGCGCAGTCAGCAGGCGCAGCAGACCCAGACCCTCAAGGACATCGGGGCGCAGCGCAACGCGGCCTTGGGGCGCCTGAAGGCGCGGCGCGGCGAGCAAAGCCGCCTGCTGGCCAGCCTGCGTGACAGCGAGCAGGGCCAGCGCGCCCTGGCGACGCAGCGGCAGGCGGACCGCGCCCTGACCGCCCGCACCATCGACGGCCTGATCACCCAGGTCACGGCCGAACGCCAGCGCATCGAGGCCGAGCGCCAGCGCCGCCTGGAAGAGGAGCGCAAGCGCCGCGAGGAGGAGGCCCGCCGCATTCGCGTGGCCCAGGAACGGGCCCGCCAGGAGGCCATCCGGCTGGCGGCCATCCGCGCCGAGCAGGAGCGTGTGGCCCGTGAACAGGCCGCCCAGCGCGCACGCGAGGCCGCCGAACGCGCCCGGCAAGAGGCCGCGCAGCAGGCCCAGGCGCAGGCCAGGGCGCAGGCCGCCCGCGACGCCCGGGCGCAGGCCCAGCGCGAACAGCAGCAGCGCGCCCGCGAACAGCAGTTACGCCGCGAGCAGGAGGCGCTGCAGCAGCGCGGTCAACAGGTGCAGGCCGCACAGGACCGCGTGGAACAGGAGTTGCAGCCGCTGCCAGCGTTGAGCGGCCCGCTGGGGTTTCCGTTGCCCGGCGGGCAGATCAGCGCCCCTTACGGCAGCGGCGGCTCGCCCTGGGTGGTGTTGGCCGGGTCCGACGGCGCGCAGGCAGTGGCCGCGCTGGAAGGCAACGTGCTGGCCGTGACCTACTACGCCTCGCTGGGCTGGGTGGTGCTGGTGGACCACTCCAGCGCCATCAGCGCGTATTTCGGGCTGGCCGAACCGCTGGTCAGCGTGGGCAACCGCGTGTCGCGCGGCGCGCCGCTGGGCACGGTGGGCGGCTCGCAGATCATCGGGCCGCAGCGCATGGCCTTTCAGTACCGGCTGGGCGGCGAGGCCGTGAATCCGCGCTTCTAGCCAGGGCAGCGCGACCCGCCAGTAGCCTATGACTGCCTCAGATTTGCCCAATCAAACAGCCAGAACCTGCAACGTGTACTTCACGCTGTTCCGCGATGCCAACCGGAACGGCACGCCCGAGAGCAGAGAGGGACTGTTCAACACCCACAGCATCTACAGCTGCGCCGACACGGCCTTCACCTACAGCTTCAGCAGCATGGACGGCACCTCGGTGGAGCGGGGCAGCCACGCCTGGCCAGTACCGCTGACCTGGGCCTCACCGTTCGCCCGCACGAGTCGACCAATCGGCTGATCTCAATGGGTCTGGAGGGTCTGAAATGAAGCGCCTGAACCTGACGGTCTTGGCCGGGGTGGGTCTGCTGCTGGCGTCCTGCTCGGCCGGCAGTCCCGCCGCACCCGACGGCGGCCGCCCACCGCTGCCAACCGGCGTGGAGGTCCGTTTTCCCGCCGCCCCCGCCAACGCCTACCTGTCGCTGCTGGCCGGGGACGGCAGGAGCGTGTACCAGTTGAGCGTAACAGCCGGGGCCACCCGCAGCGAGGCCAATCCAGACGGCTGGAAGGCCGAGGAGAAGAACGCGCAGGACGCGGCACTGGTGCTGCCCACCGGCATCGTGGAAGGCAGCCTGAACTTCAACGCGGGCGACGCCACGGTGCTGTTTCTGCACTGGGCCATGTGGCGGGACGCAAACACCAACGGCGTCCGCGACGACGGCGAGACGCTGAACCTGATGACCCATGACCGCGTGACCTATGCCAGCCAGCCGGTCACCGCGACTTTCAGCACCACCACGCCCGACATGCAGCAGACCTGGAACCTGAAGGCAGGCTGGTCCCGCGCCGAGCATTACGTCTACCTGCCGGGGGGCAGCAGGACCTACCGGCGCAGCCTGGAAAGCAGCGCCGTGCAGCGCTACACCCTGCACGTGGACACCCCGTTCACCAGCCAGTAACGGATGGACGGGAGGGACGACGATGTTTCAAAGCGAGTCCCGCCCAGCCCGCACCTTAAATATTTATTAAGGCAGGTTGCGATGACCCGACGTTAAGCTGTTCGGCAACGAGGGAGTAGCCACCTGCAAACGCAGGGGAATGTGTCGTCAGTACGGGCCCCAATCCCGGTGCATTCCATAATCGGCAAGACTCGGCACGCGAAGACGTGTCGGGCTTTTTTTATCCCTGATTCCCGCCCCCGGTGGCGTCTTCGGTGCAAGGAGACGACCATGGATCTTTCTTTTCTGACAATGAGCGAGTGGCTGGGCAAACCCGCGTGGATGTGGGGCATGTTCCTGAGCGTGGTTCTCGCGCTGATGGCCTTTGACCTGGGGGTGCTGGAACGGCGCCGCAGGAGCAGACTGGCCCCGGACGACGACGGGGTGATGGGCGTGGGCCAGAGCCTGTGGCTGTCGGCGTTCTACATCGCCATCGCGCTGATCTACGGGGTGTGGGTGTGGTTCACGCTGGGCCGCGAGTCGGGTATGGCGTTCTACACCGGCTTCGCGCTGGAAAAGGCGCTGGCGCTGGACAACGTGTTTGTGATCAGCCTGATCTTCGCCTTCTTCGCCATTCCGCTGAAGCTACAGCGGCGCGTGCTGCTGTGGGGCATCATCGGCGTGATTGTGTTGCGCGCCATCATGATCGGGCTGGGCACGGCGCTGGTCACGCAGTTCGACTGGGTGCTGTGGATCTTCGGGGCGTTCCTGCTGTTCACGGGCATCAAGATGCTCAGGAGCGGGGACGAGGAGCACGACTTTTCCAACAACCGGCTGCTGATCTGGCTGCGCCGGCACCTGCGCGTCACCGACCAGCTGCACGGCGAGCGCTTCATCGTCAAGAAGGAAGTGGGCGGCAGGCTCAGGACCTTCGCCACGCCGCTGATGCTGGCGCTGATCATGGTGGAAACCGCCGACGTGATCTTCGCCGTGGACTCGATTCCGGCCATCTTCGCCATCACGCAGGACCCGTTTATCGTCTACACCTCCAACATCTTCGCCATCCTGGGCCTGCGGGCGCTGTACTTCGCACTGGCCGCCATGGTTCACCGCTTCGAGTACCTCAAGCCTGCGCTGTCGCTGGTGCTGGTGTTTATCGGCCTCAAGATCTTCTACTCGCAACTGTGGGGCAAGCTGGACCCGGCCATCAGCCTGGGTGTGACCCTGAGCCTGCTGGCCGGCGGCGTGATCGTCAGCCTGATCAAGACCCGTCCGCCCGTAAGTGAGCCGCCCACCTCGGCCTGATCGCGGCTTCTCAAGAAGGGGAGAGAAACAGACGCGCTCTGTTTCTCTCCCCTTCCCTGGCTGCCCGGCAGGACATCGTCCCAGACAAGCCTGTAGCGCACTCAGTCTCAGTCTCGCGCAGGCACCGCGCACTGCCCGTCCTCGCAGCCGTCGGCCTCGGTGGCGGAACCCAGCAAGGTCAGGGGGGCGGGGTGCGTCTCATTCCAGACCTGCTCGAGGGCGGCGCCCAGTACCTCTGGCCCCTGCGCGCCGCTCACGCCGTACTTGCCGCCCAATACGAAGAACGGCACACCGCTGATGCCCAGCGCCTGGGCCTGCGCCTCGTCCTGGCGCACGTCGCCTGCGTACTGCCCGCCTTCCAGGGCGGCGCGGACCCCGGCGGCGTTCAGGCCGACGTCCCCCGCCAGTGCCACCAGCGTGTTCACGTCGCCCACGTCCTGGCCCTCGGACATGTAGGCGCGCAGCAGCCGCTCCTTCATGGCGTCCTGCTGGCCGTGCTCAGCGGCCAGATGAAGCAGCTGGTGCGCCAGGAAGGTGTTGGTCAGGCGCGTGTTCTCGAAGTGGTACTCCAGCCCTTCGTCTGCCGCCGTGCGGGTCATGTTGTCCATCATCTCCTGGGCCTGGGCGGGGCTGCGGCCATACTTGCGGGCCAGCGCGTCGCGCATAGAATGCGGATTGCCCACCGGCGCGGAGGGATCAAGCTCGAAGCTGTGCCACACCACCTCTACCTGATCTTTCTGGGGAAAGTCGCTCAGGGCCGCCTCGAGGCGCCGCTTGCCGATGTAGCACCACGGGCAGGCGATGTCGGACCAGATATCCACCCGGAGCCTGCCGGGCACAGAGGGCGTGAAGGGATTGGCAGCAGTGGCAGTCATGGCCACATCATACTCTAGTTTAGAAAACAAAGCATAAACTGGCGCACAAATGCCGTGCCTGAGGGTTCTTCAGGACACGCGCTGCGCTGCCGCCGGTGACGGTCTGCACGCCTGTCCCCCGCGGAGACGGCGTACAGTGCAGGACGTGCATGAACTGTTGCCGCAGCCCATCACCCTGCAAGTCGGGCTGCACTGGCTGGACCTGATCGGGGTGCTGGCCTTTGCGCTGTCGGGGGCACTGCTGGCCGTCCGCAAGCGCTTCGATCTGTTCGGGGTGCTGGTGCTGGGCTGCGTGACGGCGGTGGGCGGCGGCGCGATCCGCGACACCCTCACCGGGCAGACGCCGCCGCTGTTTCTGCGCGACGAGACGTACCTGTACGCGGCGCTGCTGGGATCAGTGCTGGCCTTCGGCTTCGGCGAGCGGCTGGCGCGGTTCGAGCGGACCATCAGTCTGTTCGACTCGGCGGGGCTGGCGCTGTTTGCCGCCTCGGGGGCGCTGGGGGCCATCAACTTCGGGCTGGGCCCGCTGGGCGTGGTGTTTACCGGGGCGATCAGCGGCGTGGGCGGCGGCATCATCCGCGACCTGATTGCCAATGAGGTGCCCGAGGTGATGTACCGCCGCGATCAGCTGTACGCCACGGCGGCGGCGGCGGGCGCTCTGGCGGTGCTGCTGCTGCACCCGCACGTCACGCCGTTTCAGTCCCAGCTGGGCGGCGTGCTGACCGTGATCGCACTGCGCTGGATTTCCCGCCGGGGCTGGGTGAACTTGCCGGTCCGCCGGTTGCCGGGGGGCTGAGGTGTCAACGACGTCTCCCCTTCCCAGGGCCGACTGGGGCTGCACGGCCGCAGGGCGCAGCGCTGCACCCTTCAACTGACCCGCAGTTACTGCCTCTGCCGTACAGCCCACCGTCTCGCCGTGCCCGACACGCTAGAACGCTCCGGATGATTCACGACTCGCGCATCCAGCCCCTGCGGCCCGGCACGCCAGGACCCGGCCGATTCGTCCTGCTGTGGGTGCAGGCCAGCGCGCGGACCCGCGACAACCACGCGCTGGAATACGCCGTGCGGCGGGCCAATAACCTGGGCCTGCCCCTGGTGGCGGTGTTCGGCCTGACCCCCGACTACCCGGAGGCCAACGCCCGGCACTTCCAGTATCTGCTTGAAGGGCTGCGCGATCTGCGCGTGAATCTGGCGGCGCGCGGCGTTCCGCTGTCGATCCGGATGGGCAGGCCGCCCGAGGTCGCGCTGGAGGCGGCCCGCGAGGGTGCGGCGCTGGTGGTCACCGACGTGGGCTACCTGAACCTTCAGCGGGCATGGCGGGACTGGCTGAAGGCCCAGCTGGAAGTCCCCTTCGTGCAGGTGGAGTCCGAGGCTGTGATTCCCGTTCGCACCGTCAGCGGCAGGCTGGAATACGCGGCGCGCACCATCCGGCCAAAGCTTCACCGGCTGCTAGGCGACTACCTCGTGCCGCTCGAAGAACAGGAGCTGAGGGCGCAGACGAACGACTGGGAGATGGGGCTGGACGTGGGCGATCCGGCGGCGCTGGTCCGCACCCTGCCGGTGGACCACAGCGTGCCTCCCGGCAGTGAGGTGGGCGGCGAGGACGCGGCGCTGGAACGGGTAGAGGAATTCATCAGCCTGGATCTGGCGCAGTACGGCGCGCGTCGCAGCGACCCCACGGTAGAGGGCAGCAGCCGCCTGAGCGCGTTCCTGCATTACGGCCACCTCTCGCCGCTGACTGCCGCCCTGGCCGCCCAGGAACACGGCGGCCCCGGCGCGGACATCTTTCTGGAAGAACTGATCGTGCGCCGGGAACTGAGTTTCAACCTGTGCACCTTCAACCCGCAGTATGACCAGTACGACGGACTGCCCGAATGGTCCCGCAGGACGCTGGAGGAACACGCTGGAGACAGACGCGAGCATGTATACACCTGTGAACAGCTGGACGCCGCGCAGACCCACGATCCATATTGGAACGCCGCGCAAACCCAGATGGTGCGGACCGGGCGCATGCACAACTACATGCGGATGTACTGGGGCAAGAAGATTGTGGAATGGACGCCTGACCCCCGCACCGCCCACGCCGAGATGCTGTGGCTGAACAACCGCCACGAGCAGGACGGGCGAGATCCCAACAGCTACGCAGGCCTGGGCTGGGTGCTGGGCCTGCATGACCGCCCCTGGGCACGCCGCCCAATTTTCGGCACCGTGCGCTACATGAATGCAGGCGGCCTGAAGCGCAAATTCGATGCTGATGCTTACGCCGCCCGCTGGACCTGAGACGAACTGCGGCTGAATTGCCCACCTCAATCCGCCTGGAAGGACAAAAAATTCGGTTGACGCCCTAGAGGCTGGAGGACAGGCCATCCAAAATTGCGGGAGGGACTCTGCTGGGTTCAGCATCGGGTGTGACGCGACGTGCCTACCCCAGCGATGTCGATGACGAGACGTACCACGTCCTGCTGCCGTATCTGGCCCTGAGTCCAGAACACGCTCCACAGCGGAAATATCCCCTCCGAGACGTGTTGAACGCATTGTTCTGGATGAGCCGCACTGGAGCGCAACGGGAATATTTTCCGCATGACTTTCCCCCGCCTGAGATCGCACGATCTCAGGCTCAGCGCTGGTTCGCTGCCCACTGCTTTGAAAACGCCGTGCATGACCTACGACTGTTCACCCGAGTGCAGCAGCAACGCGGTGGGGAACCCACCGCGATCATCGTGGATCGTCGAACCCTGCAGAGCACGCCAGAGAGCGGCCATCGTGCCGGGTATGACGGCGCCAAGCGGCGCAAGGGCACCAAAGTCCACCTGGTCGTCGATACGCTGGGCCACCTGGTGACCCTGATGACGTCCCCAGCGCATGAACAGGACCGGGCACAGGTCTTTGACCTGTGCCGAGAAGCACAGGCGATCACCGGCGGGGTGCTGGAAGTCGCCTTCGTGGATCAGGGCGATACCGGACAAGCGACTCAGGACGCGGCCAGGCAGAGCAATATCGAACTGGTGGTCGTGAAGCGTTCAGACGCTTCACGTGGCTTCGTGCTGCTCCCCAGGCGCTGGGTGGTCGAGCGTTCCCTGGCGTGGTTATCACGCTTTCGTCGCCTGGGACGAGATTTAGAACGCCTTTCTTCCACTCTTATCGGCTTTCATTTCGTCGCCGCTTGCGTTCTCATGTTGGCGAAAATCAGGCCCTTTCTTGGGTAGGGTTCTTGGCAGCCTCTACCCCTGTCAGGAAAGGGGGCGACGATTGGTTTTACGTTCATTTAACGAGATTCACGCCATGGTGTACCCGTACCGGCGTGCGTCCCGTGCGCTGTAGCGCTGGGTTCTCTCATGCGTCGACCGGTCAGGTTTACAGTACTGACCTCTTTCTGTTCATTCTCAGGCCGCGCCGATCAGCCAACGATCAGCCAGATTCAGGAGACGTTATGGGTTGGACCACCTCACCTCCACACTGTCTAAGCTTTACATGTGATTGTGCTCAATTTTTTTCCTTCTTAAATCCCCTGAATGTCCACGGCCAGCCTCGCGCCGTAGCATCCTGACCCCTTTAGCACTGCCTTCTCCGTTCTCTTCACCGCCGCCAGACCGGCACGGCCCAGCAGGAGTTTCACTATGCAAGCGATTCGCAATGTCCCAACGTCCACGTTTCCCAGGCAGGCCAGCCGCGGGGCCGTGCGGTTGATGCTGGTCCGGCGGCTGTTGAACGGCGCGGCGCTGGTCCTCGGCGATCTGCTGGCGTTGACCCTGGCGCTGCTGCTGGCCTCTGCCGCACGCACGGCGCTGATGGGTGAAGTTCCGGACGGCCCCTGGCTGGCGGGTGGCTGGTTTGCCGGGGACGGCACGGTTCCTGGCCTGATCCCCTTCCTGTGGGTGGCCTGGGTGGTGGGGGCCGCCTTCCTGCGCCTGCTGCCCGGCTGGGGCCTGGCCGCGCCCACCGAACTCCAGCGCGTCACCCAGCTGACCGCCCTGGTTTTCGCCGCTGTGACCGGCGTGCTGTTCATGACCCAGCAGACCGACACGGTCAGCCGTTTTTCGCTGACGCTGGGGCTGATCCTGAGCTGGGGTCTGGTGCTGGTCATGCGCGGGCTGGTCAAGGGTGCGCTGCTGCGAGCAGGGCTGTGGGGTGTGCCCGCCGTGATCTACGGGGCCGCCGTCACCGGCACCCTGATGGTACAGGCGCTGCGCGACAATCCGGCCTATGGGTACCAGCCCAGCGCCATTCTGGACGACAATGAACTGCTGCACGGCAGTGCAGTGCTGGGTGTGCCGGTCGTTGGGCCGGTGGACCGGCTGCCCCACGCCTGGGAGCAGCAGGCCCCGGTGGCTATTGTGGCAATGCCGGGCCTGGACCGCGCGAGGCTGGTACAGCTTCTTGAAGGTCCGCTGGCGCATTACCCCAAAGTGATTATCGTGCCTGACCTGTTCGAGGTCGAGTCGCTGTGGATCCAGGCCAGTGACTTCGGCGGCGTGCTGGGCTTGGAAGTGGCGCGCAATCTGGTCGATCCATTCGCCCAGCTGGTCAAGAGGGCCTTCGATCTGCTGGCGGTGGTGTTGACCGCGCCGGTGTGGCTGCCGATGTGCGCGCTGCTGGCCGCCGTGATCTGGCTGGAAGACCGCACCAATCCGCTGTTCTTGCAGCGTCGCGTGGGCCTGAACGGCGAGACCTTTGCCACCTGGAAATTCCGGACCATGGTGCCCAATGCCGAGGAAGTGCTGCGCCGCACGCTGGAGCAGAATGCCGAACTTCGCCTGGAATGGGAAACCCATTTCAAGCTGCGCCGTGACCCCCGCATCACACGCGTCGGCGGCCTGCTGCGCAAAACCAGCCTGGATGAACTGCCTCAGCTGGTGAATGTTCTGCTGGGCCACATGTCGCTGGTGGGACCGCGTCCGCTGCCGGCCTACCACCAGTCACAGCTGTCCGTCCCCGCACAGCGCCTGCGCGTCATGGTGCGCCCTGGACTGACTGGCCTGTGGCAGGTGTCGGGACGTTCGGAAGCAGGCAACCTGGGCATGGAACGCTGGGATCCGTATTACGTCCGCAACTGGTCCATCTGGCTGGATCTGGTGATCCTGATGCGTACCGTGGGCGTGGTGCTGCGGGGCTCCGGCGCCTACTAGTACATGACCACAGGCATGTTCACAGCTATTCCCTGAGTCGGACAGTGGTACCTGAGTTTCTCCCGAGATGCGGGTGTTGAGAACTGCCAGCTCACGCGGACAGACCGCGCGTTGCGGGCTGTTTCCCAGGCGTTGATTTCAAGCTCGACCGCTACCCACACTCGGACATACAGCACCCTGACGCAAGCCTGTCGCGCTGAGCCTGGATCGCTTACCAGACACTGGAGACGCTGGTACTGGGCATGCCAGATTAACGGGCAGCGTACCAGACAGCTGAGTCTCCGGGCAGCTATCGAGTTGGCGTGCCTGGGGTGGGAAGGATAGATCAAGGCCAGACGGTCCACGCTACGGCTCCTACACCGTGTGTCGCCTTCATCATTTCTTGAGCGAGGCTTCAGCAGATGCTAAGTGGGCGCGGTTGTGACGTGCGTGGAATCGGGTCCTGATTAGGCTGCCTCTATGGGAAAAGTTCCAGTCCGCACGTTCACCCACCTGGATCACGAAATAGTGATCGTCAGGGAGCGTAGAAACCTCCCGCCCCTCTCGAAGTTCGAACCCAGGCTCGGCGTTGAAGTACGTTACGGTCTGAAGTTCGACGGGCAGATCACGGACTGGAGTGAATTCGTCGAGGCCACCAATGATGAGGCCTCCGCGAACCACATGGCCGAGCTGGGCCTGCAGCGGGCACAGGCGCTGAGCAAACAAGAGCGGGCTCTCGCCGTTTCACCTGCGGCCTGAGTCAGCCGTCATGGTCTACCCCGCCGAATCACCGGCGGCAGCTCCGCCCAGGCCGGGCAGATGCCAAAGCACTCGCGGGTCAGGCCCAGCTCGTGCAGGTAGAACGGCTCCTTGACCCTGGGCCGGGGCAATGCTGGGAGGGGGTCCACAGGTTTCGAGAGATAGCCCAGCAGTCGGAGGCGGCGGGCGCGGTTGTTCGCTTTCCCCGACATCGCCACCTCCAGACATGAAAAAGCCTCACGCCTGGTGAGGCGGGCCGGAGCTGCGGATTTATTTTCTGACGACGTTACACCACGCGAGAATCACGTCATCTGCGCTGTCAATCCAGACGCCGGCGTACCAGACCTTGGCACTGGTCAGCGAAAACTGTTCGTAGGTGCCGCCGTCTATCTCGCCCATGTCCAGACTCTTGTATTTCAGCGTTGATGGGATGTTAGCGCCCAGGGCCTTGCCCAGCGCAACCGGATCGCCTTCCCAGTACAGCAGCTCGTGGTACTGGCATTTGCCGTTGATGGTGGCGGCGACGTCTTCGAGCAGGTCAACCATCTCGTCGGAGAAATCGTCATCCGTGAGTTCCAGGGCGCCCTTGGGCAGCTCGATGCCGGTGAGGTTGGATTTCGTCACGAAGTCCGTGGCCAGTGCCGAAGGTCCCAGCAGCAGGGCGGCGGCAATCAGAAGAGTTAATTTTTTCATCACACATGAGTATTGAGGCCTGCCCGCCTGCATGGCAATAGAGGAAGGGGTCTGCCCCAATGGGCGTGCGCTGGGTTCAAATTTGCACCCCCGTCAACACTTCGACAACGCCACCATATCCAGCCAAAGAAAAAGCCCCACGCATGGTGGGGCGGTATTCCTGCCTTCACCCGGGCAGGTCCTGCTGTTGCCAGGAGGTTAGCCCGCCCACTGTCACAGGAGCATGACGTTCGTCCCGCACATGAAGAATTGCCCTGCATCCTGTCCAAACATCAAAGGGGATCGAAGGAGGGCAGCAGAGGGCGCAGGCTCCAGAGGACCCGTCTAACTTCAGGAACTGTAGATCACGGCGCACTCCGGGCCGGCCTCCTCAGCGGACTCCTGCTCCGGCCTGAACACCTTCACCACACGGCACGGCATCCAGGAGAAGGTGGAGGAGTGCCGCATTCGCCCGTCGGATGCGCCATCCTGCAGGCATGACCGAGCCCTGTATGTCCTCACCGGGAGGTTCCAGTTCCTTCTGGCAAGGTCTGCGCGCCTTCGTGCCCCTGGTGCCGGGCGTCATGCCCTTCGGCATGGTGGCAGGCATTGCGGCGGTCCAGGCCGGATTCTCCCCCCTCCAGTCCATGGCCTTTTCCCTGATCGGCTACGCAGGATCGGCGCAGCTGGTTGCCGCACAGATGTTAGGTCAGACACCCGCGCTGCTGATCATCCTGGCCACCCTGGTCGTCAACCTGCGGTTTGCCATGTACTCGGCGTCGATGCTGCCCCTTTTTGACGGTGTGCCGCTTGCCCGGCGCTGGCTCCTGGCGTACGGCCTGACCGATCAGAGCTACGCGGTGACCATGGGGCGGCCCGCTGCAGAACCCCACCCGGTGGCGTACTACACGGGGGCCACCGTGCTGATGTGGCTCACCTGGCAGGTGGGAACGGCCACCGGCGCGCTGCTCGGTGCAGGAATTCCTGCCAGCTGGCCGCTGGAATTCGCGGTGCCATTGAGTTTCATCGCGCTGCTCGTTCCCGTGCTGAAAAGTCAGCCGCAGGTGCTGGCAGCAGGCGTTTCCGCCGTGATTGCAGTGGCCGCCCACAGCCTGCCGTTTCGTCTGAATCTGATTCTGGGGGCGGTGTGTGGGATGGCGGCCGGCCTGCTTGTCCAGCGCTGGAAGGAGCGGCAGGGATGACCATCTGGCTGCTGATTCTCGGCGTCGGCGCCGGCAGCCTCATGCTGCGTGCGTCCTTTTTAGTGCTGCTGCGGGGCAGGAAGCTGCCGGAAGGCGTCATCCTGTCACTGGGTCTGGTGCCTGCGGCGGTGCTGGCGGCGCTGATCGCGCCGGAACTGCTGTACACCCCGGGAACAGGCACCTTCGCCCCGTTTGGCCCCCGTCTGGCCGCGGGCCTGCTGGCTGCCGCTGTGGCCTGGAAGACCCGTAACCTCCTGTTGACCCTGATTGCTGGTCTGGGGCTGCTCCTGATCCTGGATTGAGCCGCCCGCCTGCACGTCCTGACTCTCTGCAGCGGTTTGCCGGGTCTGTCAGGACCCACACGCTAGCCTGTCCTGCCCTGCGCCGCGCCAAAAGCCGGAGCCCGCTGAAGACCACCCCGGCCTCCCGCCGTCAGGTACCCACGGCCAGGGCTGACGAGGTGGCTGGCCCGGCGAAGCTGTTGGCGGCCACGCCACTCGCGGCCTGAAAGCTCTGCAGCGCCGTCTCGGTGCCCAGCCCGAAGCTGCCGTCCGCACTGATTCTCAGTTTGCTCTACAGCGCCCGGAACACACCGCCCACAGTCTGCAGGCGGTCAGCGCCCCCGGGATGCCGCTCCACAGGCACCAGCTCATCGGTCTGCTGAATCACCTGCCGGGCACAGCGTGTACCGGCCCCACGCAGTGCCGCAGGCCGTCGGGTAGGCTAGTCGGCGGGTCACCACCAGACCGCTCTCCCCAGAGACCCATACAGATCCCTGGCCCGATATGGGTGTTGCGCCACGCACCTACGCATTTCACTTTGCGCTCTCCCACGAGATGCGGCGGGATATAGAAATTCGGCAGAGAGAACAAGGTGAGGGAGCCGAAATACCCGCCCCCTCGTCTCCTCTCCTGGATAACTTTTTTTGTGGTGCACCCTAGTGGACTCGAACCATTGACCGACCGCTTAAAAGGTACCCTGGACGCGTATTTTACGTGATCCACACTTCCCTTTTCGTCACTTGTGGCCACGCCTGGTACGGCGAAAACAAACCCTGCATTCCCTCCAATCCTCTTCCATATTGTCTGAGATGAGCTGCTACTACAGTCGCTATTACAGTCGGAGCCAGTGCGGGAATGCCCCCGATGAAGCGTGAATCAGCGTGGAGAAGTGCAACGAAAACTTTAAGGGCATTGGAGATCATCGAGTCATCATTCCCGTCACAGTCTCAGGTGTTGGCGAGCAACCATTGAAAATCGCTCCGGTGCGCGCGGGGCGCGACCGGAGCGAAATCGGAATCACCAAATCAGGGGAGCAGGTAGGGGCCAGCGGGAGGGGTAGCGCGGCCGTCAGTGTTATCGCCCCAGCCGACGATGCTGCCGTCGCTCTTAACCGCCAGACTGTGGTACCCACCAACCGAGATGGCCACGACGCCGCTCAGGCCTTCCGGGATACTGATCTGCCCGGTGCCGTTGTAACCCCAGCCGACGACGGTACCGTCTTTCTTGAGCGCCAGGGTGAAATCATCTCCGGAGGCGATGCTCTTGACGCCAGTCACGCTCGCCGGCACAGTCCTTGCGCTGTAGGAGTCCTCTCCCCATGAGACGACGGTACCGTCGCGCTTCACAGCGAAGCTGCGGTTGTTGCCGGCGGTGATGGACACCACGTCCGTCAGCTCATTCGGGACGTTCGACTCGCCGTAGGTGTTGGCTCCCCAGGCGACGACGGTCCCATTCTTCTTGATCCCGAGGTTATGGTTCTTCCCGGCAGAGACTGAGACGATGTCTGTCAGTCCAGCAGCGCCACTGGTCTGGTTGTAATCGTTGCGGCCCCAGCCGACAACGGTGCCATCGGCCTTGAGGGCCAGGCTGTGCTGGCCGCCCGCGGAGATGCCAATCACGCCGCTCAAATCTGCTGGCACGTCCGTCTGACCGATGTAGTACTGGCTGCCCTGGGTGTTGCTGACGCCCCATGAGACGACGGTGCCGTCCGTCTTGAGGGCCAGGCTGTGCCAGTCACCGACAGCGACTTCCTTGACGCCAGTCAGGTCCGCAGGCGGGGTGGTCTGACCGTAGGTGTTGCCACCCCAACCAACCACAGTGCCGTCCTGCTTCACCGCCACATTGAAGTGCGCGCCGGCCAGGTCGACGCTGCGGATGTACGTGAGGGCAGCCGCAGCCTGCATGCGGGTTTCGTTCCCAGCGCGGTCGGCGGCAATCACCAGCACCTCAGGCGTGCCGGTGACGTCGGGTGTCCAGTTCAGCGACCACACCCCTGGCCCGATCTGCACCTCGCCCACGAATTCGGTAGCGTCGGTGCTGCCGACCAGTTGCGTGCCGCTGTAGACCTTGACGCTGTGGACGCTGCCGGAGTCGTCGCTGACTGTGCCACTCAGCGTGACAGGTGTGCCGGCAGTGGTGTCGGCGATGGGCGCGACGCTCAGTGCAGGGGCCACTGTGTCGAGTTTCAGGCCGGTCTTCGCAAAGGGAATGCTGAAGGTCTTGCTCAGGGTGCTCTGGGCGGCGGTGTCGGTGCCAGTCACCAGCCACGCGCTCATGGTCGCCTTGATGAAGATGGTCTCGGTGGCCGCGCTGCCGAAAATCTTCACCCGAGCGCCCAGCTTGCTGCTGCCGGCCAGGACGTCACCGATGCCGTTCAGAGGTAAGCCCTGGTCATCGACCACTTGGTACGTCACTATGCCCAGATCCGTGGTGGGCACGAGGGTACCGGCGGAATTCATCACGTTCAGGCGCATGTCCAGCGTGTCCTGCGTGGCTACCCAGGCCCACTGCATCTTGTCGCCGAAGGTGGTTTTGGCCGCGTCGGCCAGGGCATGGACGCTGAGGTTTACGGTGGCGCTGCCCTGGCTGAGGTTCACGCCAGCGTCTGTGCCGTAGGCCAGGAAGGTGCCGCCCTCGGTGCTCTTGCCGACCGTTTCGAAGGAGTAGATGCCGCGTGGCAGCACCACGGTCGCCGTGGGCTGGGTGGACGACATGACCAGATCGGTCTGGGTGCCGCCAGCCTTATAAGTATTCTGACCGTCGAATTTCATGAGCTGTCCGCCGGCGTCACGCACCTTGACGTGGAAGTTGGTGACGGTGCTCCTGCCATCGGTGCCGGTGGGAAGACCCTGGGCACCAAAGCCCGCCAGCGGGGAAGCCAGGGTGACCACCACACTGGAACCGCTCAGGTGAGCGGACGGCATTGGGGTCTGGCCGCAGGAGGCGATCAGCAGGGCGAGGGTGGGAAACAGGGCATGACGGATGTTCCTCATAGACACTCCAGGAGGCCCTGTAGTTGGTCTACAGAACACGTTTGGGTCTTCATGAGGAGCATATTGGGGGAGTAATTACAGAAATCTCACGTCTAATGAGGTGATTCGCGAAATCCTCACTGATATCGTGCAATTGCGTTAGTGGGCGGCCTTCATCGCGTGACAACTTCACCTGGATACAGGAGCCTGCCACCCCTCCAGCAGGGCAACTTTGGCGGTGCCGGTTGTCAACCAGCACCTCAAGTGATGCAAAGATGCCAGGCTACCCGGAGTCAAGCTCCGTTTGGGGAGACGCACCTGGCCTGACGGGGTTCTAGCAAGCTAACCGCAGTAGGCTGATCTTTCGTGTCTGATCGCAAGCCCTGCCGCCACCGTTTCCCTTTGAACATCATCCAGCACACCCTCTGGCTATACCTTCGGTTTCCTCTAAGCGAGCGCGATGTATAGGAATGACTGCACCGGCGCGGCATTCAGGTTAGCCACGAAACGTTGCGGCAATGGAACATCAAGTTCGCACCACTCCTTAACGAGGATCTACGTCACCGGGAACCCGAACCCCGACGGGGTTCCCGGTGGTTCCCGGACGAGGTGTGCGGCGAGACCGGCGGTAGAAAACACTGGTTGTGGCGGGCCGTCGATAATACCAGCGCGGTGCTGGATATCCTGTTGAAATCTCCCCGGGACACGTCTGCGGCCAGGACCTTTTTCGCAAGACTGTTGGTACATCATGACGTCCCAGACGTGATTGACGCCGACAAGCTGTGGAGCTATAGGGCAGCTCTTCGAGTGCTTCCGGTGCTCCATGCTGTGGAGCACCTCAGGTCATTTCCTCTGCACGCTGCGACAACCTGATCCTGATTGAGCTGTCCCACCGCCCGCCCCGAAACTAGGAGCGAAGTCAGCTCAGCCTCACAAATCCACGACGAGCACAGGAATTTCTGACACTGCATCCCCGCCTTTCAACCTTCACCAGCACACCCAAGCCACCGGCACTGCGCTCAATCAAATAACACGTCAATCGTAGACCAATTTGGCCTGGCATCACACCGTGGACACGGCGGTCTGAATTTCAGACCGCCGCTGGAAAACATGACTTGGTCGAGGCTAAGTTGCCAGAACCTCCCCACGGGTGTGGGGGTGACCCGACGCTAGACCCTCATTTTAGCCTCGAGAGGGCCAGAGCCAACATCGCTCACTGAAAGAAGAAAAGGACGCACAAGCGCCCTTTCCCACTTCTATACAGCCCTGGCCTCCACAGGACGTATCTACTTCAGAGGCACGATGCGGTCAACGGTGGCCGTGCCTTTGTAGGTGGTCTCAGGATTGAGCCAGCCCTTGAGCTGCACACGGTAAGTTCCAGACACCGGGTTGGGAATCACGACTTCCTCGAAAGCGCTGGCCCCCTGAGCACTGGAGGCAATTGGGTTGCCCGCCGGATCGTAGACATACAGGTCAAGATCGTAAGTGGGGTTTCCCCAGTCGGTGGTGATTTTCACGGCCGACAGGCCCGAAGGCACGCTCACGCTCTGGTTGTGTTCACCGACCAGTGGGGTCCCGTCTACGGTGGTCCCCACCGCGCCGGTCCAACTGGTCAGTGCGGAGGTCTCCACGGTCGTGCGGCTGCCCGCCGTACTCGCAGCCTTCTGAATTGCAGCGTAGGCGTTGGCGTACCCGGCACCGACTTCCCACTTCTCCAGCTGGCGAATCACATCAGTCTTGGTAAACATTGGATCGGCGGTGCTGGTCACAGCAGCGAGCACGCCGTCCATATTCAGGGCGGGATTGACTTCCAGCATCAGGGCCGCGACGCCGCTCATGTGCGGAGTAGCCATGCTGGTGCCGGAGATTGAGGAGTACAGCGGCTCCGGGCTGTTGCCGTCCTTGCCCAGGTAAGGTTCCACGATTGGGCCGCTGACCGCACGGGCGGCGACGATGTTCACGCCGGGCAGCACGATATCGGGGTGATGGAACGGATCATCCTTGACACCGCGGCTCGAGAAACTGGCAAGCTCACCGGGAACGCCCTTGCGGATACGGGGGTTCAGGGCATTCATGGTGTTCTTGGCGTGTCCGGCACCCACGCTGATAACGCAGGGGCTGGCCGAGTACGGGTTGAGCGTGTCAGCGCCGGGACCATCATTGCCGGCAGCGAAGTTGACAATCATTCCGTAATCGTAGGCCCGCTTGGACGCGATGCTGATCGGATTGTACGGAGCAAAACGGCTGCCAGAAGTGCCCCAGGAGTTGCTGATGACGCGGACGTTGTAGGTTTCCCGCACTTCTGGCTTGAACACGAACTCAAAGCCCTGGAGCGCATACAGAATGCTGATTGCGTCCCCTGAACCCACGCCAATCAGATTTGCGCCGGGAGCCACGCCCTTATACTTGCCGCCGGTAGACATCTGACCGCTACCGCCGATGGTGCTGGCCACATGGGTGCCGTGGCCCGACGTCAGATCAGAATTGGGGGTATCCACATACAGGGCGCCCGTCAGACCTGGAGCAATGATCGGAGCAGCAATCTTGACGTTCTTCACGAGATTAGGGAAATCACCGTGCGTGCCGTCGACTCCGGAGTCGATCACCGCCACGCCAATGCCTTTACCTGTGGTTTTGAATGCGCTGCGTGCGCTGTCACCCTTAATGTACGCGACGCTCTCGTCCAGGAAGTATTCCAGTGGACGGTCCTGATAGATGGACAGCAGGCCGTAAGACTGCAGGTTGGCCTTGAGCATGTTGACCAGTTCCTGGGTGATTGGAACCTTCACGGCCACCATCGGAAGTTCACCGAAGGCACCCAGGCCATTGCCGGGCTTGATTCCCAGCCTGGAAGCAATGAAATTCACGGCAGGCGTCACGGCATCATCAACGTTAAAGGAGAGAATCAGGGTACCCACCTGCCCGTAATCGATCGTGGGGTCAATCACCGCATTGGCGGTGGTAGCGTTCGCCGCAGGGCCTGAATACAGAGCGGAGCATTCGCTCACAGGCGTGGGCTCAGGAGTAACGATCGCTTTTTTCTTGCCTCCCTGGGCTTGCAACTGGCCAGGTGTTGTGGCCACAGGCGCAGTGCCTGTGGTCAGGCTCTGCTGACCACAAGAGGCGAGAATCAGGGTCAGGGAAAGACCGAGGGCCGAGTACTGGGTAGCTTTCATGTGATCCTCCGGTGGAGCTTGATTTGGTTGAATCCACCGTAGCTAATGACTCTCAAAAAACACGTAAATAAATAGGAATGGGTGGTGACCAGTTGTGGCAGTTGATTGGCACCACAAGACGGCCATACGAAATCAGGAGTCCCAAACGAAACCCGCATCACAAAAAACTTGCCGGAAATCTCTTATGTGTAGAGGTCTCCCTGGAGACCAGGAGATGCCATGAACATGACCCGCTGGGCTGCCTTCGTCATCACCTCCATCATGCTTCCTGCCGCTCAGTTGCCGAACCGCGCCCGGTGGCGCGCCTTAGCATGCCCACACTGGGCACGGTGTCTCTGAAGATCCACACCGTCAACCCATGTGGCAACGCGCTGCCGAAGAGACCCTTCGCCCGGACACCGGGCTGTGGGCTGACCACGCCCGCCGCGGCGAGTGCGCTTCGCCTGTGGACCTGTGTCGAAGAACGGGGCGAGGTGTTCCGGTCGAGGCAGCGGACAACCCTCGCGTGATGAACATTCAGCTTGTGGTGTATCCGGAACATCTGGGGACACCTACCGGACGGCATCGAGAAGAAAGGAGGACCGGGTCATGCTGCAGGTTTTGCTCTTCGGCGTCTTCCAGGCGCGGGACGCCGCTGGCCGTCCCCTTGCACTTGAAAGCCAGCGGGCGCGCGAGCTACTGAGCTTCCTGCTGCTGCGCCCGTACCAGCCCCACTCGCGTGAGGTGCTCGCCACGATCCTGTGGGGCGGCGAGGTGGGGATGTTGTCCACCTCGCAGTCGCTCAAGGGGCTGCGCCAGGCGCTGTGGCACCTGCACTCGGCCCTGCCGCCCGGGCTGCACGCCGGACTGCTGCACCTCACGGGAGACCAGGTGGAGTTGCGCGCTCATCCCGACCTGAGCTGCGACGCCCTGACCTTTGAGGGGACGGTGGGCGCCCTGCGGGGCCGGGCCGGGCCAGACCTGAGCCCCGCGGAGGCGTGGGCGCTACGGGCGGCGGTGGCGCTGTACCGGGGCGAATTGCTGGAGGGCTGGATGGCGGACTGGTGCCTGGCCGAGCGCGAGCGCCTGCAAAACATGCATCTGGCGGCGCTGGAGAAACTGACCGACCACTGCGAGGCTTGCGGGGACTGGGAAGGTGGGCTGCACTATGCCGGACGCCTGCTGGCCTTCGACCGGGCCAGCGAGGACACTCACCGCCGGGTCATGCGGCTGCACTTCCGCTCGGGGGACCGCACCGCCGCCCTGCGCCAGTTTGCCCTCTGCGAACTCGCCCTGCGCGAGGAGCTGAACGTCCGGCCCTCGCACGCCACGCTGGCCCTGTACGAGAGCATCCGCGATGACCAGCCGCTGGACACGGCTCCTGGAGCGCCGACGGTCGGGCAGGCGAGGCCAGACCCGGTCCTGGAACTCCTCCATGAGCTGCGCGACGCCGTGCGCGAGTTGCGGAGCCTGCTGGCCGAGGGGGGGCGCCTGCGCGAGGAGCCCTGAACCTCTTCCCGCCAGGACCGCACCCAAGACAGCACCGAGACGCCGGCGAGACGGCCCGCCTGGACGATGGGGGGGCACGCCATCCCTCTCGCCATCCGAGGTGTCCATGTTCAGCAGTGCACAGTCGTTCGTCATCAAGATCTGGCTGGAGCCGGAAGGCCGGGCGGGCGGCAGCGCGCCGTGGCGCGGCCAGATCACCCACCTGCCCAGCCGTGAGAGCCGGGCGGTTCGGCGCCTCGACGAGATCATCGCCGTGATCGCCAGATGTCTGGAGCGCTCCGGGGCGGACCCTGGATGGCGCTGGCGCTGGCGTCTGCGCTGGAGAACCTGGACGGGGCGCCGCCCGCCCTGAGCGGCCCGGAATCCACCACACCTTCGAGGAGGGGTTATGACCACCGCACCGTTCACTGGCGAGCCGCATACCTTCTACCCCCACCTGCGGGAGATGCTCAGCCCCGACTTCGCCCACCTCTCGGACGCGGAGCTGGAGTCGGCCTTCGAGTCGGCCTTCGGTGAGGGCGTGACGCCCGCCGAATACGAGGAGTTCTTCGGCGGCCTGGGCCGGGCGCTGAGCGGCGCGGCCCGGGATGTCGGCCGCTTTGCCCAGCGGGCCGCCCCGGTCGCGGGAAGCGTCCTCTCCGGCGCGGCCCAGGGCGCCATGGCCGGCTCGGCCCTGGGCCCCTGGGGCGCCCTGGGCGGGGCCATCGCGGGCGGCGTCGGCTCGGGCCTGGCGCGGCACGGCCCCCGGGGGGCCCGCGGCGTGGGTCAGGCGATCAGCGGCGTGGTCAACACCGCCGGGACACTGACCGGGCGCGGCGGCATGGCCAGCGGGGCAATGGGGGCCCTGAGCGGCCTGCTGGGCGGGGGCGGACGCGGCGGCGGAGCGGCCGGCGCGTTGATGGGCCTGCTGGGTCGGCCCGAAACCCGGCAGGCGCTGCAGGCGCTGGCAGGCGGCCAGAACCGCGCCATCCCGCTGGGCGCGGGCGGCACGCCCGTTCCCGCAAGCGCCTTTGCCGGCCTGCTGGGTGCGCTGGGCCGTGAAGCGGAGGCCGAGACTTCCTGGGGCTCCGGCGAGTCGCTGGACAGCCCCCCCGCCTACCTGATGAACAGCGCAGGCCAGTTCGTGGTCGACCCCAACGACCCCGACGGGCGCGCCGCGCGGCTGCTCCAGATGCTCCAGGCCTCGCCGCCCATGTTGCGTCAGCGCCCTGCCCCATACATGGAAATGCAGGACGGGGCCTACGGCGAGGATGAGGCCTACGACGAGGACGAGGCCTATGCCGACAGCGAGGCCCTGGACTTCGAGCTGTGGGAGCTTGATGAGGCCCATCCGGTCTGGGGAGGCTGAGCACCGTGAACGACGCGCTGCTTGAAGCGCTGCGTCAGCAGGCGGCCGGGGGCGGCAGCCTGGAGGGCACCCTGGCCGGGATGGCCGGCGGCGATCCGGCGCTGGGGTTGCTCTCCCAGATGCTCGCGCACCGGGAGCAGACCCTCACGCACGACCTGGAGACGCAGCAGCAGGAAGAAGAGCGGCTGGCGGCCCTGGCCCGCGCCGGGGAGGAGGCCCGGCAACTGGAGGAGTTGCGGCAACTGGAAGAGGAGCGGCGGCAGGCGCAGCGCCGCGCCCGGCTGGAACGGCTGCGCTTGCGGCTGGAGGGACTGCAGGCCGAACTCGCCGCACGTCAGGCGCTGCTGGACGACCTCGCGCTGGCGCTGGGCGCCTGTCCGGCCTGCTGGGGCGAGGATCCCGGGTGCCGTCTGTGCCGGGGGAGGGGTCAGCCTGGCTTCGTGCGGCCGGAGGCGGCGGCCTTCCGGCGGCTGGTGGCCCCCGCGCTGGAGGCCGCCTCGTTCCCCACTGATCCCAGGACGCTCGTGGGCCGTGAGACGCCCGAACCCGAAAGGAGACCGCTATGACCATGTACGCCGATGACCTCGACTCCTACCTGGACAACTTCGAATTCGACGAGTCCGACGAGCGTGCCCGGTCACGGGGACGGCGCAACCAGACCCCGGTGCGGACGCCATCGCCGCAAAGCAGTTTCCAGCCTCGCCCCTCGGCCAACACCGTCACCCAGGCGCAGCTTCAGGCGGCCGTGCGGACGCTTGACAGCAAGATCACCACGCTGGCCGGCAGTGTCAAGACACTGGAAACCCGCACCAACTCGGTCGCCGCGGAGCAGGACCGCATGGCCGCCGCCCTGCGCAAGGAGATGGACGAGCGCAAGAAGAGCAGTGACGGCATCCGCCGCGACCTGCAGCAGACCAAGACGCTGGCCGTGCTGCTGCCGATGATCTCGCAGAAGACCGAGGACGTGGTCCGGGCCGACGGCACCACGGCCAAGGTGGTCACCCAGCCCAGTGACAGCCTGAGTTCGATTCTGCCGTTCATGCTGCTCATGGGCGGGAACACGGGCGACAGCTCCTCGGGTGGAGGCCTGCTGGGCGGCGACAGCTCAAGCACCCTGTTGCTCGCCATGCTGCTCACGCGCCGCTGAACGGCTCACAAGCCACGGAGGAATGCCATGACAAATCCTTCCAGTGCTGGAGGAGGCTTCGGACGCACATTGCAAGAGCTGTTCACCGGCAATCCGGTGCAGGGACAGGGGCCAGCCCCCGTGCCTGCCGGGGACATCTTGATCGAGGTGCCCGATCTCACGGGTCTGGAGCAGGCCGAGGCCGAGCAACGTCTCCGGGAACGTCGGCTCACCCCACGGGTTCGGTGGATGACCGCCGACGGCGCCCCCGGCACCGTCAGGCGCCAGACGCCCGACGCAGGCGAGGTCGCAGCCGCTGGCACGCAGGTCACGCTTTACATCATCAAGGCCCGGGAACTCAGTGATCTCGAGAAAATCCGGAAGGTGCTCAACGACGCGAAAATTCTCACGGCAGAGAACTTCGGGCAGGTCCTGAGAGACGACAGGGATGTTCAGCAGTTCGTCTCCGCCGTGAGGGATACCCACGCGGAGCTTCTCAGGAAGATAGATGGCCTGGCGACAAAGCAGGATGTGCAAGGCGCTTTGCAAAACCTGGCCACCAGAACAGACGTTCAGAGCGCCACCGGAGCCCTGGAACAGGAGGAGCCTGCCCGCAAGCGGTTCGAGGAACTCAAGCGCCTGATCCAGGCGAACAGCAGCGGTGGAGACGCACCCACCCCCGGCACCAAGGGCAAATCCTCCTAGCCGTTGCTCTGTCCGGGACGGCGGCCTGCAACCCACGGCTGGCCGTCCCGCTCTCTCCCGAGGCGCCCCATGGACCCCGAGCTGTACGAACTTCTGGAGGAAGGTGACCCCGGGGACGAGGTTGCAGTGGTCGTGCGCCTGCTCGACCCGGCGCGTCCCCCCGCCGGAATGCGGGTGGTTGCCGCCTTCGGGGAGATCGTCACGGCGCGGGTGCGGCGCGGCGCCATCCCCGAGGTGTGGCGCGATCCGCGTGTGGACAGCGTCAAGGCGCCCCGTGGCCTCAGCGCGGACCTGGAGCCGCCCCAGCTGTATGACCTCGCCGAGGAGCTGGTCTTCACCCCCAACGATACGCGGCGCCCACCCGGGCTCGGCGTCACCGGGCGCGGGGTGGTGATCGGTGTCATCGACTGGGGCTGCGATTTCGCGCACCCGGATTTCCGCCACCCGGACGGCAGCACACGTCTGCTCACCCTGTGGGACCAGCGCCCGCGCGGCAGGGCGGACGCCATGCCCTACGGCTATGGCCGGATCTTTGATGCGCAGCGGATCAATGCGGCCCTGCAACGTTCCGACCCCTATGCGGCGCTGGACTATCATCCCGCTGACGCCGACCCTGGCCTGGGTGCCCACGGCACGCACACGCTGGGCATCGCGGGCGGCAACGGCCGGGGCGGCGGCCCCTCGGGGGTGGCGCCTGAGGCCGATCTGGTGTTTGTCCACATGGGGGCCCGGGAAGGGCCGGACGCGGTCCCCCTGGGCAACTCGGCCGAGCTGCTGGAGGGACTGGACCTGATCTCACAAATCGCGGCAGGGCGGCCCTGCGCGGTCAACCTCAGCCTGGGGCGGCACGCGGGCGAGAAGACCGGGCGCAGTCTGGTGGAGCGGGCGCTGGACGCCTGGGTGGCGCTGGCGCCGGGGCGGGCCATCGGGCAGAGCTGCGGGAACTACTTTGAGCGCCGGACCCACGCCGAGTGGACCCTGCGCCCCGGCGGGAGGCACCGCTTCAAGATCCGGGTCAATCCCGACGACCGCAGCCCCAACGAACTTGACCTGTGGTACCCGGGCCGTGACCGTCTGGGCGTGGAGGTCTGCTCGGCGGACGGACGTTTCCGGCTGCGGGCGGCGCGGGGCCAGCGGGCCACGGCGCATCTGGAAGGCCGCGAGGTCGTGCGGCTCTACCACCGCGCCTTTGACCCCAACAACGGGGACCATCAGGTCAGCGTGCGTTTCGAGGTCGTGCCGGGCGTTGCCTCCTGGCAGGTCACCCTGACCGGCGAGGACGTGCAGGACGGCCGCGTTCACGCCTGGATCGAGCGCGACAGTGCCTGCGGCAGCTGTCAGTCGCGTTTTCCCCGGGAGGAGGCCGACACCCGCGTCACCCTGGGCACCATCTGCACGGGGTACCGCACGCTGGCGGTGGGCGCCTACGACCCGCACCGCGAGGACCGGCCGCTGGGGCGCTTTTCCAGTTGCGGACCCACCCGTGATGGGCGGCCCAAGCCCGACCTGATCGCCCCCGGCGTGATGGTCCTGGCCCCCCGCTCGCGGGCGCGGGACGGGGGGGAGAAGCGGCTCTACACCCGCATGTCCGGCACCAGCATGGCGGCGCCCCACGTCACCGGCACGCTGGCCCTGATGTTTGAGGCCGCCGGGGAGCCGCTCGACATCGTCACCACCCGGCGCCTGCTGCTCGCCAGTTGTGAACCCGCCGGACCGGAGCTGGACCCTGCCCGCGTCGGCAGCGGCTACCTGGACACCCGGCGGGCGGTGCAGGCGGCGCAGTCCGGCCACGTCGCCCCACTGCCTGTGAGAGAGGAGGCCCGGCCCATGTCTGAATTCAGTCCCCTGCCCGAAGACCTTTCACCCGCTGCGGGTCCAGCCGGAGCCGCGCCGGAGGGCGTGGGCGGCCTGCCGGACAGCGACTCCCCCGGAAAGCTGGAGGCCTTCCCCCCTGACGCAGCATCCACCGACACGGCGCCGGAGTTCACTCCCCTGCCGGACGGCGAGGAGGAGCCCTTCGTCTCCGACGTGGACCCGGACCTGACTGCCCTGGAATTTGCCTCCGCCCTGGAGGACGGGACGCAAGGGTTCTCCCAGGCAGGAACGGATCAAGCTCTGGACCGGGACCCGCCGGCGGGCCTGCGTTTCCTCGAACACTTCGAGGCGGGACTGGACCGGGATCACCCCCCCTCGGCGGCGCAGGTGCTGCGGGAGGCAGCCTGGGGCCGGCACGCCGCCGACGCCTGGCGCGGCCCGCTGCGGCCGCACGAGGTCTGGCAGGCCTACGGCGAGGGGGCGTTCCCGGCGGTGCGCGCGGCGCTGGAGCCGGCGCTGGCGCTGGTCGGGGCCCCGGGCGACACGCTGCCGGGGCTGGAGCCGGGCGACCTGCTGGTGCAGCGGGCCGGCGGCAGCCCCTTCACCGCGGTGTCGGTGGTGCGTGCCGCGGGACTGGGCTCCGCACCGGTGTGGCGGGTGGCCGCCGGGGACGTGCGCCCCACCCACGCCCGGGCGCTCGACGATGCGGGGCGGGTGGGCGCACACACGGTCGTGCTGCGCCCCCGCGCCGCGCCTGACACCACCGACGCCGCTGAAGGGGCCGGGCGCTGCCCTGACGTCACCGTGGCCCCCGCCGACCGCCCCCGGCTCCTCACGCGCGGCTCGGTTCACCCCGCCGTGCGCGAGGTGCAGCGGAAGCTGAGCGCTTTTCACCTCGCCCAGCTCCTGCGCGGCCAGCCGGGGCTGCCGGGCGCACCACTCAGCGAGGACTGCGTCTACGGCGCGCTCACCCAGGGGGCGGTGCTGGAATTCCAGCGTCAGGTCTTCCCTGGCCTGAACGCCGAACACGACGGCAAGGTCGGTGAGCGCACCTGGGCACAGCTCGACGCGGTGGTCCTGCTGCCCGGCGCGGGGCCGCTGGCCGCGCTGACGGTCGAGGGGCTCGCTCTGCTGGACGACGGCCTGACCCGGCCGCTGACCTGGGACGACGTGATCGGGCTGGATGCGGCCCGGGCCAACGTCCGTCTGACGGTGTCTGGCCTGCCCGCGGCGGTGCTGCCTGCCGAGATGGAGGTTGTGGTGTCGAGCCGCCCGCCCAACCGCGACGCGGGGACCGCCACGCTGGACGCGGGGACCCTGCTGCGCCTGCCGCGCGTGTCCACCGGACCCGGCGGGCGCGCGCGGTACGGGCTGTCGCGTGCTCCCGGCGATCTGGGCGCCTTTCTGGCCGTGGAGACGCAGCGCAAGGAGGTGGCGACGCTGGTCCGGCAAACCGATCACCTGGGGCCGGGCACCAGTGACGGGGCGTTCCGTGACGCGCTGGGCTGGGCGCCGCGCGGACGGGCTACCCTCCCAAACAGCCGCAGCGGCACCACGGGCGATCCGGCCGGCGAGGTGCCTGACGCCCGCAAACTCTTTCTGGCCGCGGGCGTGGAGGTGCTGGAGGTCACGGCCCTGCCGCTGCCAGGGGTCCGGGTCACAGCCCCGCCCGCACGGGCCCTGGTCCGCAGCCCCGCCGATGTCGTGTATTACTCCGGCCACGGCTCCAGCGCGCACAACTGCCTGCTGTTTGAGGGGATCTCGCGCGAGGAGTCGTGCTGGCTCAAACCCGCTGACCTGGTGCCTCACTGGCGCAGCCCGCTGGACCTCGACGTCCTGATTCTGGCCGGCTGTTCGGTGCTGCGGGTGGACTTTCCCACCTTCGGCGATCCGGGCGGCAACGGGCTGGCCTGGGCGCGGCTGCTGACCACCCAGGGCGGCCCGCTGAGGGCGATCCTGGGCTACGGCGGCTCGGCTCCGGCCGACGCGAGAGGCGGCGACGACATCGCCCGGGCGATGGCCACCCGGATGGCGGCCGGATCACGCGACTTTGCGCGCGACTGGCTGGAGGTGAATGAGGCCGCCCGGGCCTGGAACGCGGTCGCCCTCGACACCCGGGGCTACTGGGACTTCACGACCTTCCACAACATCCGGGGGCCGCGCCCGCTGCCCTCGGGGGCCAGGGAGGGCGGCCTGCCGGGAGACGCCGAGGCGGGCGAGAGTGCCGACCTGCCCGACGCCTTCTTTGCCGGGGTGCGTGAGGTCGCGGCCACCATCGGCGCCCAGCCGCTGCACCTGTTGCAGGTCATGATGGCCGAGAGCGGCATCAACCCGGCCGCGCACAATCCGCACGGCCACGCCAGCGGCCTGATCCAGTTCATGCCCGCCACCCTGGTGCGCCTGGGCTGGACGGCGGGCCATGAGGCCTTCCGGCAACTGGGGGCCGTGCAACAGCTGCCCTTCGTCCTGCGCTTCTACCTGCCGTACCGCCCGGCAGGGCTGACCTCCACCGCCCGGCTGTACCAGGCGACCTTCCTGCCCGCGACCCTGGCGCTGGGCTCAGACCCGGACACGGTGCTCGCCGGGCGCGAGGGTCCTTACCCTGGCGCCTACGCCGGGAACCCTGGCCTGGACCGCCGGGATGACGGCACCATTCGCGTCTCCGACCTGACGGCGGCGGTGGAGCGGCAGTGCCGGGGCCCTCGCTGGGAAGAGGCCCGCGCCCGGCTGGAGGGGACCTCGCCGCGGCCCCACCCGCCCACTCCACCCGGCCCCACGCCTCCCAGGCCCGGCGGGCGGCCCACCCTGCGCGTCGGTGCCCGGGGCCCTGCGGTGCAGGAGGCGCAGCGGCGGCTCAATGCCGTTCACGCTCGCCTCCTTGCCGCCGGCCAGCCGGGTCTGCCCGGCGCTCCCCTCGCCGGGGACGGGGCCTTCGGTCCCCGGACCCGCGCGGCCGTCGTCGCCTTCCAGCAGCGTGCCTTTCCAGGTCAGCCGCGCGAGCACGACGGCGTGATCGGGGCGCGCACCTGGGCGCAGCTCGACGAATGGGCGGGTGGGTCCGGACCGGGTCCGGTGCCGCCCGCACCGCATCCGCCCCAGCCTGGCCCGCCCACCCCGGGCACCCCCTGGACGGCCCTCAGGGCAGACGCGGTGCGGATCGCGCTGGAAGAATACGCCCGCTGGCACCCCGGCGGGACGGCCCTCACGGAAACCGACCCCGTGATGCGCCCGGTGCTGCGTGGGTACTGGATGGAGGGCGTGGGGCTGGGGGGCGCCGCCGCCGATCAGGCCATCGAGGACCGCCGCGCCTGGAGCGCCGCGTTCATCTCCTGGGTGATGCGGCGGGCAGGGGCAGGCCCGCAGTTCCGCTACGCCTCGGGCCACACCGTCTACTGCGCCGCGGCCAAGCGCAACCGCACGGCGGGTGACCTCGGCAATCCATTCTGGCTCTACGACGTCACCGAACGGGCCCCGGAGGTGGGCGATCTCGTGTGCACCGGCCGCCAGAACAGCGGGGTGACGTACGCCAACGTGGACGACGGTCAGTTCCGCCTCTCTCACTGTGACCTGGTGGTGGAGGTGACGCCCGGGCGGCTCGGCGTGATCGGCGGCAATGTGGGCAACACGGTGGGGCGCAAGGTGCTGCGCATCGGCGCAGATGGCCGGGTGCTCACGGACGGCGGACAGCGCCAGTATTTCGCTGTGCTGCGGGTGCGCACCGACCCCGGCCAGGAATAGAACCAGACCAGCCACAGGAGGCCACATGACCGCGCCCTTGGACCCCCCCACCCTCACCCTGTCCCCCAACCCCTCTACCCGCGCGTCCCCGGGCCGGGAGGAGGTGCGGGACGTGCCGGGGCTCGAGAGCCACCGGGGCCCGGGGCCGGTCCTGATCCTGCGCTGGAACACCCTGGACGTCACGGACACGGTGGACGTGGTCCTGCACTTCCACGGCTTCTCGGGGCGCGGCGCGGCCATGAACCTGGTGAGCGACAAGGAGGCGGCCAGCGGCCTCGACTGGAGCGACCCCCGCGGGCTGGACCCGGCGCCGGGGCGGACCCGGCCCACCCTGGCGCTGCTGCCCCGCGGCCACTTCTACGGTGGGCGCACGGGCAGCGGGTATGACTTCCCGGCCCTGGTGCGGCCTGGCGGGGCGCGCGCGCTGATCGACTGGAGCCTGGCGCGTTTCGCGGCGCGGGTGGGCGTGCCCACGCTGACCCCCGGCCGCCTGATTCTCACGGCACACTCGGGCGGGGGCGCGGCGCTGTGGCGGGTGCTGGGCGACCTCAACCCCCACGAGGTCCATGTGTTTGACGCCCTCTACCAGAGCCCGGCTCCCCTGCTGCGCTGGGCGGGGCGGCGCATCGAGGACGACGCGGCGGCCCCTGGAGATCTGGAAACCCACATGCGCGAGCGGGGCGGCGCCCTGCGGGTGATCTACACCGCGCATGGGGGCACGGCTGGCAACAGTCTCGAGGCGCGGCGGGGGCTGGACCGGATGCTGGCCGCGCACCCTGGGCTCCGGCGCTGGTACGCCGCCGAACTCACGGCCACGCCGCACGGTGAGGTGCCGCGCCGCTTCGGCTGGAGGCTGCTCAGAGACGCGGGGGCAGCGCTGCCAGGGCTCTCGTCCTCCGGCACGCCGGCCACCCCTTTGGGAACTGGCGGACAGCCCACCCTGCGCCCCGGTGCGCGGGGCGGGGCCGTGCGGGAGGCCCAGCGCAGGCTCAACGCCGCGCACGCCCGCGAGGTGGCCGCCGGGCGGCCCGGCCTCCCCGGCGCTCCCCTGACCGAGGACGGGGCCTTCGGGCGGGGGACGCAGGCGGCCGTCATCGCCTTCCAGCGCCTGGCCTTTCCCGGCGAACCGGGGCGGCACGACGGCGTGATCGGTCCGGCAACCTGGGCCCGGCTGGAGGCGGTGGGGACAGCGCAACCTGCGGGCCTCCCCGGGACACCTCCCCTTGCGGAAGAAACCTTTGAATTCGCCGACGAGGAAGCGGAAGGGGCGCCTCCCCCGCTGCCGGTGACCGCCCAGCCCCGGGCGGTGCCGCCAGATGATCCGGTGCCGTTCGCGCCGCTCCCCGCCCCCGGCGCCTTCTGGCCGCTGCGCACCGACGACCCACGCGGACGGCTGGTGTCCCACGTCACCGCCGAGGGCCGGACGGTGGGCCGCGCCGGGCGGGCCTTCATGGCGCGTCGCCAGGGCGTCCGTGACGGCCAGACGCTCCCCCGCTGGCACGTGGGCCTGGACCTCTTCGCCCGGGCCGGCGACACGGTCGTCGCCTGCGAGACGGGCCGCATCGTCGAATTCGCCTTCTTCTACCGGGCGCGGTCCGGGCAGCGCACCTACCGCTTGCTGGTGGCCCATGCGGGGGTGGTTGTCAACTACGGTGAAGTCACCGCCGACTCGCTGACCCGCCACGGCCTGGCCGTCGGGGACCGGGTGCAGGCGGGGCAGCCCATCGGCGTGGTGAGCGACACGAACATGCTGCATTTTGAAACCTACACGCCAGGCACGGAGCGGAGCTTCCAGTGGTGGCCCGACCGCCCGCGCCCGGAAAGCCTGCTCAACCCGACCCGCTACCTGCTCGCGCTGCAGGCGCGGGGGGAAGGCCACACGGCGCCGGCCCCGGCAGAGCAGGTGGCCGGCGGCACCGCACCTGGGGCCGGATACGCCCCAGCTCCCCTCACCGGCCCGCGCGTCCCCCCGGGTTTCCGGGCGGTGGCGCGGCGGGGTCAGGTGCGGGGGCTGGCCCGCTACGGGGGCAGACGGGTGGACGAGGTGCTGGGGGAGCTGGCGGCGGCGGGCCACATCTCCCTGACCAGGGAAGACATCGACACCCTGCAGCGCGTCGCCAATGTCGAGACGGGAGGGCTGATCCAGGGGCTGAACACCTGGGACAGCGCCGTGGTCAGCATTGGCTTCATGCAGTGGACCCTCCAGCACGGCAAGCTGCAGGAGTGGATTCGCCGGGCCGGGACCGCCTTTGCCCGTCACGGCATCGAGCTGGACCCCGCCCGCACATACAGCTGGACCCGGCAGGGCCGGAGCGTCGCCGAGCAGGGGGCCATCCGGGGGGCCGCCACCCGCGACGAGCTGCGCTGGGACGGCTGGGCACAGCGCTTCTTCAACGCGGGCCTGGACGGGGAGGCCGTCGCCGTCGAGGCGGCGCTGGCCGTGGAACACCTGCAGCGGCACCGCACGGGACTGCGGGCCCATCTGCGCAATCCGGAGCTCTATGACGTGTTCATGGGCCACTACCGTGCCTCGCTGAGGGTGCGGGGGCTCTTTCAGGCGGCGTACAACAACCTGCCCGCCGCCGCAAAGCGCGGCACGGCGGCGGCGCTGGCGGCCGCAGGGGCGGCGGGCACCGAACGTTTCGCAGCGCTGCTGGAAGAGGGGTTGCTGGCTGCGTACGCCGAGCGCGGCGATCACGGGACACGCATCGTGTCTGAAACGCGGACCGGGGCACGCGTCCCCTGAAGGGGACCATGAATGCCCCGCGCCGTTAAAGGCGAGTGTCACCGCGCTGTTTGCGCCGCTGGTGGGCCCCCAGGACTGATCTATTCCAGTCAGAGACGGCGTTTTCTGGCGCGCGCTGCCCTGCTGGGCCACAGGTCTGAAGATTGCGAGCTGCCTGGGTCTCGACGTCATGCGCGCAGGGTGCGCCGGGCCAGGGCCGCCTGCGCCTGTCGGACGGTGGTGATGTCGGCATCCACCTGCGTGACCCAGATCTCGTTGCCCCTGGCACTGCACAGATACGTGGCCTGCCCGGTCCGTCCGGGGCTTCCGAAAGTCCCGCCATCGTCCGCACGCCGGATCAGCCAGTCGCTGGACTCAGGCGGGACGTCAACGAGGTCCGCGTCCCACCACGTCCAGTGCCGGGGCGTGGCCAGCCCCTGACGCAGCGCCGCCACGGCGGTGGTGTCGATCAGGTGGGCCATCATGGTTCCTTTGACCATGTCTTCCGGCGTGTCGCCCAGGGACCAGCGGTCCAGCCGGTCCAGGAGCAGCCCGTCGAACTCGGCGTTGAACTGGGCCGCGGTCAGGCGGACGCCGTCCCGGCGCAGACCATCGAGCAGCCCGCGGATCGCGGTGCCCTCGGGGGTGACCGTGAACAGGTGTCCCGTGACGGCACAGGACTCCTCGCCGCCACTGACGTAGGTGGCCTCGCCCGTCAGGTGACGGCTGGCCTGCTCGAAAAGCGGCTCCGTTTCTGTGGCGGTCAGGAGGGTGATGAGCTGCGCGAGATGCAGGCGGGTGGTGACGCTGTGGAGGCTGGTCATGCCCTTCACCCTGGCATGGCCCCTTTTCTGGAAAATCGGCAGCGGACGGCGCGTCCACAGTGATGTGGCGGCCTGCAGTCACCACGGGCGTGCCGGGCGGGTGCTGCCACACCAGGATCCTTCAGCCCACGCCCATGCACAACGTCTTGACCGCTGGACATGGTTCAGGCCCAGGGCGGGCCTGATGGTTGATCCGGGGCCATCGACTGCGCGGCGCTGTCCACGCAGACACCTCCCCAGACCAGAAGGCACCTCATCCAGAAACGCGAGCCCTCCACGTGCTCCACCCGGTTCGCGCGCTGGCCGCCCCAGCCTGGCCAGATGGCTTAGCCTCCACTGCGCCGGTCGGCGGATGCCGCCCCCCCTCACTGTGCCGCACACTGTCTCAGGACGCCGCGACCGACGCGGAGATGCAAAGTCGCGTCTATCAGGAACTTCATCAGCGCCGTCAGGCCACCGCGCTCGTCACGGGCGCGGACGCCGAGCGCACCGCCTTTGTCACCGGCCTTCTCGAGGACGCCCTGCTGATTCAGGACGCCCGCACGTCCTTTCTGGCCAACGTCCGCCGCGCCGGCATCACCGGCCCCATGTTCCACCTGGCGGCCGAGGAGGCGACCGCCACGGTCCTGCGCGCCGCCTTCCGCCGCACCGACGACCTGCTGAACTGGCGGGAACACCTTGCGCCCCTGGCCGGCTGGTGGGGCCTGCAGGCCATGTACGAGTACAACAACAGCGGCCGCCGCCACGACGAGCGCCTCGTCGGGTACCACCGCTCCAGCGGCACGGTCCTGACCCTTGTCAGCGACCACCAGCCCGACGAGGACGGTGTTCTCCAGCCGCTGCCGCTGGTGGATGAGGCCGCAGATCCGGCCCAACGCTACGAGCGGCAGGTGGCCGCCACCGGACTGCATGTCCTGCTGGCCACTGCCGGAGAACACCCCGCCCTGAAGCATCTGCGCGACTGGCTGGCCGCCCATGCCCTGAACGCGGACTGCCCCGTCACGTTCCACAACGGTCTGGCAAGCCTGAGCTGGGCCTACGGCCAGCAGCAGGCCCTGGCCACCCGCCTGGGCGTCAGCACCCGCACCCTGCGCAACCGCGCCCGCGAGGTCGAGGCGCTGCTGACCACGCTGGCCGCCCAGGTCCGCGCCCGCGCCGCCTGACCTCCACCCCCACAAGGAGCCCCATGAACGATCTGTACTTTAACGACACCTGCCCGGACTGCGCCGGCACCGGCTACGACGATGGCCAGTGCCACACCTGCGGGGGCACCGGCACCCCCCTTGATTTCAGCACGCGCCCTGACCGCGACGAATGGGCATGGCTGGACGAGCTGGATGAACCCCAGGAACCCTGAGCGTTCTGAGAGGGCAAGAACGGAACGAAAATGAAGGTTATGCAGATGAGAGAACCAGATGTGCGGCAGGACAGCGAAAATCACTATACATGGTCCTCGTTTTCTCATTTTTGTTCCGTCGTCGATCAGCACGGCGTTCAGGAGCGATCTGGACTCTCATCTTCGTCAGATGAATGTATACTCATGATCTACTTACAGTTCACATGCTAAAAAGAACGTGCTGCACGGCCTTGCCTGACGGTAGAGCCTCAGCAGCATTTCCCTGTTAAGGGATTGAAACGGGTCCGAACCGCTGAACGTGGTCAGGTTGATGGTGCCTCAGCAGCATTTCCCTGTTAAGGGATTGAAACTTGTCAGGGCGGTGCCCGGTGGCCGACTCGGTGTACGTGCCTCAGCAGCATTTCCCTGTTAAGGGATTGAAACTATCAGGAATTAACTCATATAAACTATAGGTATCTAGCCTCAGCAGCATTTCCCTGTTAAGGGATTGAAACAGCTTGTTCAGCACGTAACGCAGGCCGTTCTCTTGCCTCAGCAGCATTTCCCTGTTAAGGGATTGAAACACGATGAGCCTTGCCCGTAGCAACTCGGATGCGGTGCCTCAGCAGCATTTCCCTGTTAAGGGATTGAAACATGTCTTTCAGCAACTTCTCTCGGAAGATGTTCATGGTTGCCTCAGCAGCATTTCCCTGTTAAGGGATTGAAACACGGTGCCGAAGTAGCCGATGTTGGCCGTGGCCACCACCGACAGGTGCCTCAGCAGCATTTCCCTGTTAAGGGATTGAAACACTTCGGTCGCCGCGCCATTGGCGAGGGTGTACTCAGGCCTCAGCAGCATTTCCCTGTTAAGGGATTGAAACGGGCAGCGGCGTACAGTTGCGTCACGTCTGCGATGGCCTCAGCAGCATTTCCCTGTTAAGGGATTGAAACTCGGTGTCCATGTCCACCTCCCAGACATCACCGGGGTCTCAGCAGCATTTCCCTGCTAAGGGATTGAAACAGCTTGAGCAACTTTTCCCGCTCATTCTTGAGCGTGTCTCAGCAGCATTTCCCTGCTAAGGGATTGAAACGAACCCGCCTGCACTGCCCGGGTTCGTTTTCGCGCGCTGTCCAGGCAGAACGCCGCCGAATGGCTGAACTGCACGCCGACGGCGCTCTCCGGAAGCAGTCTTTCCGGATGTTCGCGCGGCGCGTCATACGGTGGATATGGCAACCCTGATTCCCGGCTGGCGTGAACTGAATACCCTGTCCACGCCGCTGACCGCGGGCGAGGCGCACCTGCTGGCGTTCCTGGAAAGGGACCTGGGGCCAGAGTGGGAGGTGTTCGCGCAGCCGTACCTGAACGGCACCCGTCCGGACGTGGTCGCGCTGCACCCCACGCGCGGGGCGTTGATTCTGGAGGTCAAGGACTGGGCGCTGGAGTGCTACTCGTGGGGCCAGGGGCGCCGGGAGTGGCGGGTGCGCGGTTCGCACGGTGAGGGCGCGGTGCAAAACCCCTTCGGGAAGGTGGAATTCTACCGGGAGAACATCCTGCGCTTCCTGGTGCCGGAGGTGGGGGCGCTGGTGCGCGAGCAGGGCTGGCAGGCGCTGGGCGTGGTGCGGGTGGGCGTGTACTTTCACGGGGCGAGCGCGGCGCAGCTGGCACGCTTCACGGCCGGCCGGGTTCACCGGGCGGTGTGGCAGCTGGGACGCGACAGCCTGGTGCCGGGCGCGGCGGAGGGCTGGGTGACACGCCGGGCAAACGCGCCGGCGGTGTTCGCCCCGCTGTTGCGGGCCTGGCTGAACCCGCCGCTGCACGCGGCGGAACAGCAGGCACCGCTGCGGCTCTCGCGGTCGCAGGAGCAGCTGGCCCAGCCCGCGCCGGGGCATGTGCGCATACGCGGCGTGGCAGGCAGCGGCAAGACCCTGGTCCTGGCGGCCCGCGCGGCCCGCGTGGCGCTGGCGGGCGGGCGGGTGCTGGTCGTGAGCTTCAACATCACGCTGTGGCACCTGCTGCGCGACGGCGTGCGGCGGGCAGGCGGGGGCGCGGCCCTGCGCAACGTGACCTTCGGGCACTTTCATGGCCTGGCCTCCACGCTGGGCAACGAGGCGGGGCTGACCTGGGCAGAGTGCGGGGGTGATCCGGCGCTGCTGGTGCGGCGGGCAGCGGCCCAGTTAGGCGTGTCGTTCGACGCGGTGCTGGTGGACGAGGCCCAGGACCTGGAAGACGACTGGGGTCAGGCACTGCTGGGCCTGGTGCGCGAGGGGGGACAGTTCGTGGCGGCGGGCGACGAGTTGCAGAACGTGTATGGGCGCGGCGGCGGGTGGCTGAGTGCGACGCGCTTCGGTCGCTGGCGTGAGCTGCGTTCCAGCGTGCGGCTGCACGACGACGTGGTGCGCTGGGCCAACGCCTTTGCGCGGGCCTACCTGCCGGGCGTGGGCCTGCTGGCCGAGTCGGACCAGCCGATGCTGCCGCTGGGCGCCCCCGAACTGCAGTGGCGGGACCTGCCCTCGCGGGACGCGGCGCTCGACGCCCTGGTCGAGCGGGCGCGGGAACTGCGGCATGCGGGCGCGCAGGCCAGCGACGTGGCGCTGCTGGTTCCCGACCACGCCTTCGGCCTGGAACTGGTGGCGCGGCTCGGCGCCCAGGGCGTGAACGTGAACCACGTCTTCACCGGGGACCAGGACGACAAACGGCAGAAATATGCCTTCTGGATGGGCGACGCCCGCCTGAAGGCCTGCACCGTGCATTCCTTCAAGGGCTGGGAGGCGCGGCATGTCGTGGCGGTCCTGGACACGGTCGGCGCACTCTCGCCGCCGCAGGCGATGCTGGCCTTCACCGCCATCACGCGCGCGCAGGGCTCGCTGACAATCCTGAACCTCAGCGGGCACTTCCGCGGCTTCCCCGGGCTCGTGGCTGCCCTGGAACCCACCGCCCAGGGGGCGGCGTGACCACCACCCGCCCGGGTCAGCCGTTCAGCCACCTGAACATGGCCTGCGCCAGTTCGGCGTGCCGCTGCGGCGCGAACGGGTTGCGGTGGGGACGGGTCAGGAAGGCCCTCAGCTCCTCATCCGGCGCCGGAAAGGTGCGCAGAAGGTCGGTGGCGGCCGCGTGAATGACGGGCCGTTCCTCCGGGGACACGGAGTGCCCCTGATGGATGGCGTCGCTCCGCAGGCGATACAGGCGTCTTGGCGTGCCAGCCGCCGCGTTCAGCGCCTCCGGCAGGGCCTGTCCCGCAACCAGCAGGGCGCTGGTCATTGATTCCGTGGGGGCGTCCCGGTCGATGCGAACACGCCTCAGCTCACACAGCGCGCGCAGGGCCTGTTCCAGCAGGGTGGCGTAGGCCAGCAGCGCCGCACGCGGCGACTGCACCTGCGTGGCGTTCCACAGGTGCATCAGCATCCCGCCGGGTCTGCCGTGCAGGGCCAGCGCCGGCCCGGCCTCGCGCTGCCAGCCGGCCAGCAGGTCCGGTGCCTTCCAGCGCCGCAGCCCCTTGAGGGCCTCCGCAACGTCCCCCTGCTGTTCCAGGGCCAGCACGGTCAGCAGCGTCCCGGCCCGGTCCGTCCCGGCATGCCCCAGGTCACCCAGCAGCAGCCCCGCCGCGCGGAACTCCCCCACCTGCATGGCCGTGCGGAGCGAGGCCAGCAGCGCCGCCTCGGCCACCACCGGCACTTCCTCACGCAGAGTGCCGCCCCGGTCAGGCTGGTACCAGCCACGCGTGTCTCCGAAGAACTCCGTGACCTGCAGCGAGGACAGCACCTCGCGCATGGCGGGCGTGCCCCCGGCCACCAGCAGGTGCGTCTGCACGTCAGCGCTGTCGGCCCGGGCTGCCTGCACGCCCGGGTGGGCGCGCAGCGCCCGCAGCACCGCCCGTGCGTCCGACGGGTCCACCACCAGGGGCACCAGCTCAGTCCGCAGGCCCGGCCACTGCTCAGCCAGCTGGGCCTCCAGCTCCTGCGCCCTCAGTTCCTGCGTTCCAGCACTCAGCGACTCATCGCGCCGGTCCGCGCGGTCGCTGGCCCCCTCGGCGAACAGCAGCAGCGCCTCGGTCACCGGCACGGTCAGCAGGGCCGCCGCCGACAGGACCGGCCCCGGCGTTCCGTCACCCCGGTGGGGGTCCTGCTTGCCCACGAAGGCCACCACCCGGTGTCTCAACTACCCTCCCCGCCGGGCCAGCGTGAGTTCCGTCCAGCCCAGGGGACGCTCGGCGCGCATCTCACGCACCACGCGGGTGTTGAAGCTGCCCGTGACCCGGCGGGACTTGGGGGAAGGGAAGTCCGGCTCCGCGTAGGCGTTGTTCTGCCGGCGCAGGCCGGTGTCCAGCACGCCCTTGAGCAGGGTATCGTCCTGGCCCTGCTCGTCGCCCAGGAAGGCAAGACCGCTGGATTCCGGCGCCAGGGCACCCAGCACACTGTGGGCCATCAGCCCGGTGCCCATTCCCAGGGGGAACAGCCGCTCCTCGGCCTGCTCCTGCGCCTCGGCCAGCACCCAGTCCAGCACCAGGCCGCCCTCGCCCCACAGTTGCACGCCCTCCTGGCCCTGCCGCTCCAGATCGGCCAGCCTGTTGTAGTGCTGCTCCTCGGTGCCGTACACGCGGGCGCCGTACCCGGCCAGCGCGTCGGTCCAGTCCTCCGCGCGGCCCAGGCCCCGGGCCAGATTCCGGGCGTCCGGGTCACGGACCTGCATGCGGCCCAGCAGGTCGAGGTCCACCGTCACGGTTCCGGTATAGGTGGTTCCGGCGTCCGGATTCAGACACTCCCAGGCCTGCGCGCCGGCCTTGCCCCCGTTGCTGGGCCGGGCGTGAGAGCCCGCCTGATACGACATGGACAGCACGGCGTACACACGCGTCAGGTCCTGTGTGCGGTCGGGCACCAGGTCGCTGACCTGCACCGCACGGAACAGGTCACGGTTCTGCGGCTGCATCCGTCCGGACGCGCCGCTCAGGTCCTCGGCGATCTGCTTGCGGTCCATCAGGGGGTCGTCGGCACGGTCCCGGCCCCGCAGGTTGGCCTTCTGCACGTCCTGCACGAACCGGGGGTACGCCCCGTCCTGCTGGGTCTGCCAGTCCAGCCACATGGTCCGCAGGGCCCCCTTGACGGTGCTGCCGGGCAGGTACGGCAGCCCATTGGCCTGCGCGGTGATGACCTTCAGCCCGCCGTTGCGGTCGGTGGCCTTCAGCAGCGGCAGCGCGCCGGGGTGAACCCCCATGCGGCGCAGGGCCAGGGCGCCGGACTCGATGTCCCGCGCGATGACCGGCGGGTATTCGTCCTGCTCCATGAGCCGCTTCACCGTCGCGGTGATCTGGCCCTGATCGCCGTAATGGTCCAGCAGGCGCCCGGCAAGCTTGCGCGGCTGCACCAGGGCCAGAGCGTGGTTGCGCTCACTTGTGTACAGGTGGTAGGCGCCGCGGCCCACGACCTCGTTGCCCACCCCGATGTGAACCGGCGACAGCGGCCGGATCCGGACGTCGAAGGTCAGGAGATTGCGGTTCATGCGGCGCTCCCCGGCTGCTCGATGCTCAGGCTGACGCTCAGGCCGCTGCGCCACACCGGATGCGCGAAGTCGGGCGGGGCGACGTCCACCACCTGGCCGCCAAGGGGGCCGGGCATCAGGCTTCCCTCGGTGAGCATCCACACGTCCTGCCGCTCCAGCGTGGTGCCGTCCAGGAAGCCGTCGCGGCGGCGCAGGCCGTAGCGTGCTTGTTCGCTGCTGTCGATCAGCTGCGCTTCTTCCCGGGTGGGATGCGTCAGCCCCAGCAGGACGTGGCGGCCACCGGCGGTCAGCCGGTCGGCCACGCCGGCGGGCACAGGCTGCAGGTCCAGCGTGAACTGACCGCTGCCGTGGGTGCGCAGCCCGCCCAGACCGGTGTCGGCCAGCAGGCGCAGCGCCGCCAGCAGCCGCGCCCGCTGCGTGTCAGACGTGGTCTCCAGCAGGAACGCCAGTCGCGGCTGCGCCAGTGTGGCGGTCATGAAGGTCTCGGTGGCCTGCGTGACGCGGTCCTGCGCGTTGCGCTGCCGCTCCATGCTGCCGCCTGCGCCCTGCCCCCGCGCCTCGCGGCCCAGGTGCAGCCGCTCGGCCGGCGAGAGGGCCGCCAGCGGGGCGGCGTAGCGCTCCCGCGCCAGGGCGTCGGCCCTGCCGTCGTACCTGGTGCCGCGCAGGCTCCGGTTAACCTGCGCCTCTGTGACCGTCAGCGGCAGGTCCTGCGCGGTGACTGGCAGCAGGGCGCGGCGTTGCCGGGCTTCCGCCTGGCGCAACTGCTCCGGGCCAAGGCGCTGTCCGCCCGCCAGGGTCAGGAAGTCAGCCAGGTTGACGAACTCCAGTTTCCTGACCGCCTTGCGGTCACTGGACGGGCTTTCCGCGCCACTATCGTCCGGCGCGTCGGCCGCGCGTGGGCGGGGCAGCAGCCACTCCCCACCCGCGTACGGCGAGGCGCTGCTGACCCGGTACGGATTGTCCAGCGGCAGGGGCCCACCCTGCAGCAGGACGTCGGCGCTGAACAGCGCGCCCCACAGCAGGTCGCTGGGCAGGTAGCCAGCGCGCAGGTCCCGCCCGCGCAGCGGCTGAGTGAAGGTCAGGACCACCAGATCGTGACGCCCCACCCCTCAGCGCCCCTGCAGCGGCTGCAGCAGCGTGCCGCTCAGCGCCTCGCGCAGGGCCTGCACCGAATCGAAGTCCTGCGCGGGCGGCTCGGTGTCTTCCAGGTAGGCGCGGCGCGGTTTGACCGTCACGCGGATCGGCAGGCTGCTGATGGTGTCCAGCGGCAGCTGCTCCGCCCGCCCGAACTTCAGGCGGCCGTAGCCGCGGCTGCCGTTGCCGCCGATGTAGTCGTCTTCCAGCCACCGCAGGGCGGCCAGCAGGAACTTCAGGTCGTCTTTCACGTGGTCCAGGTTCTCGACCGTGTAGGTTACGCGGCTGACGAACACGCTACCGGCGGGCACGCGCTCCAGGCTGCGGGGGTTCGCGGCGCTGGTGATGCGGTCCAGGAAGTTCTCGCTCTTGATTTCCGTGAACGGAAAGTCCCCCTCGAGTTCCGAGAGCACCTCGGCCGTTTCCCGCGTCACCTGCGCGTCGCCGACCGCCAGCCTGGCCGGGTGGTTGGTGTCCGAGCTGCCCTTGCCGGTTGTGCCGAAGGTGCGGTCCACGGCGTTCTTCAGCGCATCCTCGCGGGTGTCGGCCTCATGGCGGTACAGGTTGCTGTGACCGCGGTTGTACCACTTGCCCTGCTCCAGCGGCTGGCCCTTTTCCATGCCCTCCAGGGCTTCGACGATGGAGCGCAGCTTGCCCTTCAGGCTGCTGCCCGGCACGATGGGCAGGCGCGTCACGGCGTCGCGGATCACGACCTTGTCGATCCCGCCTATGGCAAAGCCGTCGTTGGCGTTGCCGATGTGCGTTCCGGTCAGCAGCTTGAACGGCAGCTCGATGATGATCTTTCCGTGAAATTGACGTTCCATGCTCATTTGCCCCCGTGGAATTTGAAGTACGCCATGACCGCCTCGCTGAACTTGCGCAGCACCTTGAAATCCTCGAAGGTCTTCACGTGGCCCGTGACGTCCCCCATCAGGTCCGTCAACTGGCGGATGTACGCCTCGCCGCTCTTGGCCCGCCCGGCGTTGTATACCAGGCTGATGTTCAGCAGCGCCGCCTCGCGCTGCGCGGCGCGGTCCTGCTGCGCCCGGTCCGGGGAGGCCGCGTCGATGCCCAGCGTGCGGCCCCGCCGGATGCGGCTGACCCCGGCGGTGGTCTCGGACAGCAGCACGCGGATCTGCCGGCTGCTCACGCCGCCGCCCTGCAGCTCCCGGCCGACCTGATCGGCCAGCGAGACCAGCGCGTTGAAATCCTGAATGTCACTGAGGGTGGCGGCGTCGCCGCGTGCGGTCTTGAATGTCTGTGTCCAGCTCATGTCAGTCCTTCCTTTCCAGGGCCGTGGGGCGTGCGAGGTGCAAGAAGCCCAGCACGTGCGCCAGGTGAGGCCAGCTGTCGCGGCGCAGGAGCGTGCGTTGAAGTGCCTGCCAGTCGGGCAGGTGGTCACTGGGCGGCGTGGCGCGGGCCAGGGCGTAGTGCAGCAGCGGCAACCGCCACGCGTCCCCTTCCCGCTGCGCGAACGCCTGCAGCTTCCACAGGAACGCCCGTTTGACGCTCAGCTCGATACCGTCCGGACCGCTGTGTTCAGTGCTCAGCTGGAGGAAGGCCGCCAGCAGGTCCAGGGTGCGGTCCAGCGCGCCGGCCTGACCGTCCAGCGCCGCGAACACGTTCCAGCGCACCGCGGCGCCAGGGTCGCCCCCCGGCGCGTCGGTGGTCAGGAACGGCACGAAGCCGTCCTTGACCACCTGTCCGTCCACCATGGCCTGTTTGGCCAGCCCCTCGGCCTCATGGGCGAGGTCCGCCATGCGCCGCAGCGGGTACTTCGCCTTTGCGATGAACGCCCCGCCGCTCAGGCCCAGGCGGTCGTTGCCGCCGGTAAAGGCCCGGTACGCGCGGCGCAGGTCCACGGCAAAGGTCAGCACCTCGTTCCACGCGCCCACCACCACCGCGTCGTCGCCGCCGCTGTAGATGATGTTCAGGTAGCGCCCGTGACCCCCGGCGTCGCTGCGCGGGGCCTGCGGCACACCGGGCAGCAGTGGGTCGCGCCGGGCGCAGATGGCGTTCACGTAGCCCTGGAAGAACAGCCCCATCAGCCGGGAGAGCGTGGCGTGGCGCGCCGCCGAGTGGCCTGGAATGCCGCCCGCGAAGTACGTGCCCATGTTGTCCGCGTCGCAGCGGAACAGCGCCAGGCGCGGTTGCCCCAGCGCGAGGTCCACCAGTTGTTCGTGGGACGCCACGCTGTGCGGCCCCTCGGCCTGAGTGGCGTCCAGGTTCCGCTGGGCCGGCGGCACGTCGCGCACCCGCGTCACGTAGTTGCCCGTCAGCATCGGGAAGGCGTCCGGGTCCTTCAGGCTGTTGAGCGCCAGCCGTTCCGGGGGCAGGGCGTCGCCCGGCGAGGCCCGCAGGGGCCGGTACGCCCGCTCCCCGATGGTGATCCACCCGTTGCCGCCGGTCTGCGCCGCGTCCCGCACCTCGATGTGGGTCGCACGCGTCAGCAGCCCCCCGAAGTCGATCAGGGCCGCCGACAGCGCCTCTTCCTGACGCTGCCGCTGGCCAGGAGACACCGCGCCCCCGAACACTTCCGTGAGATGTCCCCGGCGGCGCTGGGCCTTCTGGCGGGTCAGCTGTGCCGACAGGTCCCGCTGGAACTCCCGGCCCTCCAGCACGCCGGCGATCGGCACGCCCACCGACGCCACCGAGAAGCCCAGCGTGCCCTGATGTTCGTTCCACAGCCAGGCATCGAATCCGGCCGCGAACGCCCTGACCTGATCCGCGCAGCGGGCCGGCAGGTACAGCTGGAACCCGCCGCCGCCCAGGTACGCCACGTTCGCCCGCGTCAACCCGCACAGCGCCAGGACCTGCCGCAGTGCATGCACTGCCAGCAGTTCCAGGTAGAACGACCGCGCCCGCAGTGCCCGCGAGGCCCGGCCGGATTCCGCGCGGTAGATGAAGTCCTGAATGCCGCTGACATCCGCCCGCAGCACCAGCACCTGCTCGCCGCAGGCCTCAAGCGCGGCCCGCAGGCGCGCCTGATCGAACCACGACACGCCTCCCACCTCTGCCCCGCTGGCGTCCACCGCCGCCACGAACCCCCCGAACCGCTCGAGGACCGTGAGCCGGGCGTCGGGTGTCCGTGCGCCGCCCAGCGCGGCCTCCAGTCCCCGGGCCAGTCCCGCCGCGTCTCCAGAACCACCGGGCAACGTGGGCGTCAGGGGGTCCACCTCGGCCAGCGGATACCGCGAGGACGCCACGCGGTACGCCCCGGGCTTCCCTCCCCCCTCGCCAAGATGCTGGAAGACCACGTCCAGCCCCCGGGCCTGACCGCTCCGCAAATGCCGGAGCAGCGCCTGCAATTCCTGTTCCATTGGCCACCTTTTGTATTAGCGAAGTATTAGAGCCCACGATAGATTACGTGAAACGGGTAAGGCCCGCTTCCACATTTGCGTATGGCCCCCACCGGGGGAAAGCGGAAAGGCCCACACGCCCATGACGGAACGAAAATGAAGATTATGCAGATGAGAGAGAAAAATCCGCCGCAGGACAGCAGGAACAGCTATACACGACTCCATTTCTCTCATTTTCGTTCCGCCGTCTACTGGCACGATGTTCGGAGGGGATACGGGCTCTCATCTTCAGCGGGTGAATGCATACTCATCATCTGCTTACAGTTCACATGCTAGAAAGAACGTGCTGTACGGCTCCGCTGAAGGGCAGAGTCTCAGCACCATTTCCCTGATAAGGGATTGAAACCTTTTCAGGTGCCGTGTTTCAACCTGTCTCAGTGGTCTCAGCACCATTTCCCTGATAAGGGATTGAAACCTGGAGCTGGTGGCGGAAGTACCAGCCCAGCAGGCGACGGGTCTCAGCACCATTTCCCTGATAAGGGATTGAAACTCCCTGATCCGGCTTGGGTTTGGCCCAGTCCAGTCGTCTCAGCACCATTTCCCTGATAAGGGATTGAAACGCGGCATCCACGGCCCTGCGCAGCACAGCCCACGGGGTCTCAGCACCATTTCCCTGATAAGGGATTGAAACACCAGCAGCAGTGCTTATGACTGTGCTGGTTATGTGGTCTCAGCACCATTTCCCTGATAAGGGATTGAAACCCTGGCACTTTTCGTCAACAACGCTGCTCTGGCCCAGGTCTCAGCACCATTTCCCTGATAAGGGATTGAAACACCAGATCAGCGTTGAGGGTGTGAACCCGGATACGGGCGTCTCAGCACCATTTCCCTGATAAGGGATTGAAACCTCCTGCTGTGCGGCCTCGATCTCGACCACCTTGTCTCAGCACCATTTCCCTGATAAGGGATTGAAACCAGCGTCCACCCCAGCCCTCAGGAGCAAAGGCCTCTGGTCTCAGCACCATTTCCCTGATAAGGGATTGAAACTCTGCGACGTGCACGTTCAGGTCGCGTGCGATAATCAGGTCTCAGCACCATTTCCCTGATAAGGGATTGAAACAAGAAGTCCGCGTTGAACTCGGTTGCGTCAGCGATCGTCTCAGCACCATTTCCCTGATAAGGGATTGAAACGCTATCATCCAGCGGCTCGGAAGAGAACTCCGGGTTGAGGGTCTCAGCACCATTTCCCTGATAAGGGATTGAAACAACTGGGTGCGTTTGCCGGTGTAGTCGTGCAGGTCCAGTCTCAGCACCATTTCCCTGATAAGGGATTGAAACAGAATCTCCGACTCCCGCTTGGCCCGTTGTCTTGCGTGTCTCAGCACCATTTCCCTGATAAGGGATTGAAACCCTCTCCCCTGTGCGCTGAGCCTGCCTTACGCGGCTGTCTCAGCACCATTTCCCTGATAAGGGATTGAAACTTCCGCGCCCTTGAGGACAGTGTAATCGTACCGTCTCGGCACCATTTCTCTGATAAGGGATTGAAACTGTTGTTTATGGCAATCATCAGGGCAGCGTTGATCGTCTCAGCACCATTTCCCTGATAAGGGATTGAAACGTTCCGACCGGGATGTACGTGAAATCAAATTCATCAAGTCTCAGCACCATTTCCCTGATAAGGGATTGAAACCCTCGAAGCCCACGCGCATCGCCTCGTCCACGGGGTCTCAGCACCATTTCCCTGATAAGGGATTGAAACACTGATACATCACCGCGTTGCACTCACGCTGTACCGCGTCTCAGCACCATTTCCCTGATAAGGGATTGAAACACGGTCCAGCTTGATCGTAACCTCCGTTGCGGGAGATGTCTCAGCACCATTTCCCTGATAAGGGATTGAAACTGCGCCTTGCTACGCTTGACCATCTTGCTAACGGTGATGAAGTCTCAGCACCATTTCCCTGATAAGGGATTGAAACCTGGCCTCCTTGATCATCATCTCGATGCGCATCGTCTCAGCACCATTTCCCTGATAAGGGATTGAAACCTCGAACGGGTTGCTGGCCTTGATGCGGGGCGTCTGGTCTCAGCACCATTTCCCTGATAAGGGATTGAAACAGCCCCAGCGCCCGCCACCCGTTCATGATGCGGATGGTCTCAGCACCATTTCTCTGATAAGGGATTGAAACACCGTGAACGATGCGCCCGTCAGGCGGTGGGCCGTCTCAGCACCATTTCCCTGATAAGGGATTGAAGCCCTTCTCCCATTTCCTCTAGCTCGCTCGTCAGGTAGTCTCAGCAGCATTTCCCTGATAAGGGATTAACACCCGCCTACACTGTCCTTTACCAGATATGCCCGCTCGTCTCCGCACCATTTCCCTGTCAAGGGATTCTCCCGTTCCCCTGTTTCCGCTTTGTGTCACACCCGGCCACACGGGGGCATGACATCTGTTCTGGTTCAGACGCCGGGGGCGGCCATCAGTGCGCGGGGCGGGCAGTTGATCGTCGAGACAGGAGCAGGCCAGCACGCGGTGCCACTGGGCCACGTGACCGAGCTGATCGTGATCGGGAACGCGCGGATCAGCACGGCAGTCATTGCGGATCTGGCGGGCCGGGGCGTACCGGTGCATCTTCAGGCGCGGGCCGGGACCGTGCCCTTCAGCGTGCTGGGGAACGTGGAAGGACAGGTGGAAGCCCTGCGCGTTCAGGTGCTGGCCTCACCCCAGGCGCGTCTGGTGGCGGCGCGGGCGCTGGTGCGGGCGAAGGTGACCAACGCGGGCTGGGTGTTGCGCCGCCTGCGGGTCAGCGGGGTCCTGGACGCGCCAGCCGTGGAGGAGGCCGCGGACGAGAACGCATTGCGCGGCATGGAGGGCGCGGCGGCGCGGCAGTACTTTGCGGCCCTGGCCGGGGCGCTGCCGGAGTGGGGCTTTGTGGGGCGGGCCTACCGCCCGGCACCGGACCCGGTGAACGCGGCGCTGTCCTTTGCCTACATGCTGTTGCTGGGGCAGGCGCGTGTGGCGGTGGCGCGGGCCGGGCTGCATCCGGGGCTGGGCACCCTGCACGTGCCGCACGGGCGCCGTCCGGCCCTGGCCCTGGATGTCATGGAGCCGTTCCGGGGGCCGGTGTGCGACCTGACGGTGGCGTCGCTGCTGCGCAGCGGGCGCCTGAAGCTGGACGGGTTCGAGGCGCGGGAAGGCGAGGTGCGCCTGGGGGCAGCAGGCAGCGCGGCGGTGGCGGGCGCGGTGGCACAGCGCATGACCGAATGGAGCGTGGTGGCCGCGCTGCAAAAGCAGGTGGCGGCGGTGCAGCGCACGTGGGCCGAAGGCGGCGGCTGCGCGTGCTGGGTGCCGCCGGTTCGCGCCTGAGGGCCAGGAGTGACGCTCCGGCAGGACATCCTGGTGGCCTTCGACACGCCGAGCGACGGGCGGCGTCGGCGCTTCACGCGGCTGCTGTCGCGGTATGGGGTGCGGGTGCAGCGCAGTGTCTTCCGGCTGAGCGGCTCGGCGCGCGAGGTGCAGCGGCTGCGGGAGGCGCTGGAGCGGGTCGCAGATCACGGGGAAGACCTGCTGCTGATGACGGTGGTCGCGTCCGGAACCTGGTGGCAGGTGGGCGGCGTGCAGGTGCTGGAGGTGCCGCTGGTGGTTTCCTTCTGACGGCGGCGCACACATGCGGTTCCGGTTGTGGGGTGCGGTGGCCATACTGGGAGCACATGACGGATTCAGCTTCAGGTGGCGTGGCGTTCTTCACGGTGGTGGGCAGTCAGGATCCACAGGTCCGGCCAGGCGGCGAGCAGGGGCCAGCGCTGGACCTGCTGGACGCGCTGCTGGCCTCGGGCGAGGCGGTGTCGGAGGTGCTGCTGGCCTGGACGCCCGGGGCGCAGAATGCCGCGTGGCCAGGAGGCTACGATGCCCAGCGCACCGCGCTGGAACAGGCCGTGCGGGACCGGGTTCCGGGGGTCCGGGTCTCGGCGGTGCCGGTGCAGGTCACGCCGAACGTCGCCTCGGAGGTATTGCCGGTGTTCGCGCGCGCACTGGGGCGCTTCCGGCACGCCGGGCAGGCCCGGGTCAACGTGTCGAGCGGCACCCCGCAGATGCTCGAGGCCATGAAGGTGCTGCGCGGCTCGGGCTGGTTCGGCGCCGGCGACGTGCGGCTGTACCAGGTGGACCGGCCCACCTACCGCGCGCCGGATAGGCCTCACTGGCGCGAGGCGACCCTGCCGTTTCTCGAGGAGGTGCTGCGCCTGGAAGGCGCGTTCGGCGCACTGCGCCGGTTTGATTTCGCGGGCGCGCGCACAGCCTTTGCGGCGCTGGCAGCCGGCCCGCTGGAACTGCCGGGGCGTCAGGCGGTAGCAGGGGTCCTGGAAGCCGTGGCGGACGCGCTGTGGTGGATGGACGCGCGGGACGCGGCGGCGGCCGGCGAGGCCTTGAGCGCCCTGGGGATGCAGGTCCCGCCGCTGCATGCCCTGAAATCGTTCATCCAGCAGGCGGGGCACGCCCCTGCGGAGGTGTTGATCTGGCTGACCTGGGGGCGCTACAACCGGGCAGCCGCGCAGGAACGCACGGCCGACGCCCTGGTGTGGGCGGTGGCGCTGCACGAGCTGCTGGTGGTGAAACTGGCCGAGCAGGCGGGCCTGCCGGACACGGAACGTCCGCTGACGGCGGGTGACCTCGGCGCGGGGCTGTTCGATCGGCTGAAGGCGGACCTTGCCCCTGAACTGCTCAACGCGCAGGGGCGCCTCCGGTTCCTGTCGCTCCGGGACAAGCTGGCCGTGCTGCGCGCCCCCACACTGGGGCTCGAGAACGTGGACGTGTTCGACGCCGGTGACCGCCGGACCGCGCCGAACCCGCCGCTGGCGCAGGTGCGCGAGTGGCGCAACCTGACCCTGCATCAGGGCCGCGTGCCCGGGGAGGTGGACCGGGCGGCCGTGGACGGCGTGGTGCGGCAGCTGCTGGGGGCCTACCCGTGGAAGCAACCGTGGGCGCGGGCCTGGGCGGCCCATCCGGACGCGTGTCCGGTCTCGGCGGCGGGCCTGGCCCAGCTGGCGGATGACCTGCACGGGTGGGTGGCCTGATGCCGGCCCTGCTGGAAGTCACGCTCAGTGTGCACACGCCCCGGCCGGCGGGGCTGCTGGGCGTGCCCCTTCACGGCCTGCTGTTCAGCGCCCTGGAACGGGTCAGCGTGGCCCTCTCGGCGCAGATCCACGCGGCGGAAGTCAAGGGATTCCGGATCGGTCAGACCCAGTGGACCGACGGCGAGGGCGGGGCGGAACTCACGTTCCAGGTGGGCGTCCTGGACGATCGGTTGCTGGAACCCTTGCTGAGCGCGCTGACCCCTGGACGGAACCATGGCAGCGCGGAGATGACCCTCATGGCGACCACGCAAACGGTCCGCGTCACGGCGCAGGAGTCCTACAGTGACCTGTACGCGCGGCACGCCGCCGACGTGCGAGGCCGGGACCTGCATCTGAGCTTCCTGACCCCGACGACGTTCCGCACCACGGACCTCGATATGCCCTTCCCTGTCCCGAAGACGGTGTACTACGGGCTGCAGCGGCGCTGGGAGGCGTTCAGCGACCTGCACTTCGGACCGGAACTCAACGACTGGGTGGGCCGCGCCGTGCGGATCCGGGGTTACCGCCTCCGGCCCCGCAGCGTGCATTTCAAGGGAGCGCGTGGCGCGGCGATGACCGCGAGCCTGGGCGAGGTGCACTACCAGCTCGCCCGGCCCGGCGACGCCGAACCGACCTTCGTGCGGCTCCTCACCGAGTTCGCGAACTACGCCGGGGTCGGGTACAAGACCACCTTCGGCCTGGGCCATGTCGAGGCGTGGGGCTGGGAGGAGCGCAGCGCGCCGCACGACGCGAGTCCAGCCGATCTGGTGGATTCCTGATTCAGGGCTGGGGGATGGGCCGTGGCATCGTGCGGTCTGGCGTACTGGGAGCAGGCAAGCAGGCCGCACGGCGGGCAAGACGGTTTGACCTCCGGGGCGTGGACCGCGCCAGTGGCCCTCGCATGCGGCAACCATCAGGGCGGCTCCCGATACGGCGCGTCGATGCGGGTGTCACTGCCCCTGCCTCAGCCACCCGCAGGGGTCAGATTCCGCCGAAGGGGGTGGTGCAAGGATCAGGGCATGGCGAATTCTCCAGCCTCCATCAGCACGCCCGAAGCCCTGCCGGTCCTGCGCGCCGCCCTCAAAACCCTGCCCTGCGTCAGGCGGGTGGTGGTCAACCGTGACGACAAGGTGTGTTACGTCAACGTGGACGTCGACGGCCGCCGCGTGCTTGCCGCCGCGGTGTACCCTGCGGCGCGCGTTGTCATGCCGCTGTCGCGTACGGCCGCCAGCGGTGATCTGGGCGAGATCCTGAACGACGCCGTGTGCGGCGCGGCCAACGCCCATGGGCTGACCATCCTCCACGGTGTGGGCGTGGACGCACTGGGCGGGAACATGCCCAACGAGGGCAACTTCATCCGGGAGCGTGAACTGACCGCCGCCACCATGCCACTGGAGCAGGCGCACGCGCAGCGGCTGCTCGCCGAACTGGCCGGCACGCGGCTGCCGACCGGCGTGGCGCTGCTCACCGGCGCGCCGCTGGAACGGGGCGACGTGGATTTCCCGCTGACGTCGGCCGAGTTACACGAGCGTGAGCGCCTGCAGGCGATCGTCGGGCGTGCCGGTTCGCTGAAGTTCCGTATCTGGAACACACAGAGCCAGATCAAGAGTCAGAACGAGCGCATCGCTCTGGCCGAGGAACGGATCGTGGAATCGACCGTCAACATCGCGGTGATGAACGCTGAAATCGCTCAGTGGAATGCCGAACTGGCGGCTCTGGATACCCCGGAGGCCGTGCGCGAGCGACTCGAGGCCGCCGCCCAACTGCGCGGCGAAGCTGATCCGGAGTCGTAGGGCAGCCTTCGTGTGTTGTGGACGCAGGACGTCGCTGAGGGACGACGAGCCCTGGCGGGGCGTCTGGCAGCCTGGCGGCACATTGAGAACTTGATCGAACTCAAGAGTCGTATTGATGCAGTGAACCCCATTGATGCAGTGAACCCCAGATTTGCCGCGGCAGCCAGATTGCCACCGCCGCGCTGCCTGGTGATCAGGTGAGGTGCGGGCCACTGCGCTGGCCAGACGACCGGGGGCTGCCACTCAGTGAGCGTTACATGGCGATGGTCAGGGACGGCAGCGAGATCCAGGTCAACCCGCCGGCCTTCAGCGAGTGGCTGCTCGCTCCAGCCGAGGATCGACGTGTCCCCACTGCGCCAGACCCGGCAGCCTGGGAGGATTTCGAGCGGCAGATGAACGCCCTGCTCGCCTGAGGGGCCCGTGACGAGTTGCATCCATCGGGGTACAACGTCGGCGGGGTGGGCTGGAGCGGCAGGGATGGGGGCCAGAACGGATCCTGATCCGGCCAGCTCTTCGGCCAGGCGTGGCGCGGGTTTTCAAGAATTGGCGTTTCTGTCCTCGCGCCCCGTATTCACGGGCAAGAAAAAGGCCATAGACACGGGGAGGGGGAACAGGAAGATCAGGGGCACCCCAGATGGGGCCGCTGACCCTGGCCGGGGTATATAACACCCGCGCCCCAAAAAGACGCCCAGGCGAGGAGCCCGGGCGTCTCAGCCAGTATTGGCAGATGGGTCGCCACGAAGAGTGAAAAGCAGGGGTCAGGAGACGTTACACAGACGTCCTGGTACAAGCTGGCCGGCTAAGGTTTGACCAGTGGGGGGCTGGAGCGCTTGATGTTGCGCAGCCCGGGCCACCGCAACGTGGCCTCCTCGGAGCCGAAGCAGCCCCGCGGGACGTCGGCCAGCATCATGCGGTAGACCCTGCCCACCAGGTCCAGTTCGTGGTCTTCGGCGTTCCGGGCCAGCTTGTAGAAGTTGCACTGCAGCATGTGCCGGACGAACCAGGTGCATTCATAGATGTCGCCGGATTCGATAAACCGGGTCATGTCGAGCACGATCCCCTCGGGCACGCCAGCGATGGCTTTGGGGTTCCAGATCATACGGTCACGCGGCATGCGATTCACCAACGGCGTTCAGCGGGGCATGCCGTACGCTGCGGCGGCGCTGAACGCCGTTGCGAGCAGAGGGGCCGAATGGTGGACGACTCATGTTCTACCTCCGCCGGGGTGAGCGTTCCCAGCAACCAAAAGATAGCACGCCGAAACGCTGTTTTTCTTCGTCTGGAACGACGAAAACCGCCGCCTACCGCCTAGTACAGTCCTACACGAATCCTCGCAGCTCAGAAGGCAACCCCGTTGGCGACGGCCTGATCAAACCAGGCCCCTGCGGATCCACTGACAAGGCATTTATTCTCTGAAGGATCGCTCAAGGCGGGCAAGGGTGTCCTGGCCTCGCCTCAGGCATTGACCATGGCCGGGACGAGAAAATCCGTGTACTAGACGCGTATTTCTCTCCCTGTCCTCATGTCCCTGTTGGTTTGCAAGGCGGTGAGACGACGGCACATGCCCCAAACAATTTGTGGGCTTCCGGTGAGTGGGTCCGCTCTACACTGTGGTGCATGAGACCTGTTCCAGGTCATTGCCGCGGGAATTGGCAGGATGCCAAGGCCAGCGTCGGCCCGACAAGGCTAAGGCACCAGCGTCTCGTCGGCGCACCAAGCGCCGCATGATCACCGAGGCCGACACCTGCCGCCAGTACGTGCTGCCCAAGCTGCAGGCCGCCGGCTGGGCCGATGACCTGATCCGCGAACAAAAGACCTTCACCGGGCATGGCAACCTCGGGTACCTGATCAAGGTCTTCCATCTGGACTTTGACCATATTCAAGAATGACCGCCATGTGGATCTATCGGCCCGGCTGGACGACTGGCGAGACCGTCGCAACCGCATCGCCCACGGCACGGTCTACACCGAACCTGCCAGGAAAAACTATGCCGACGAGTTCGACGCCTTCATGAAGCGCGCCGAGGACTGCGCCCGTGACGGCAAGCCCCTGCTGAACTGCCTGAACAACTGGGACCGCGCGGTGCGGGCCCGGCACCGCAGGCAGTCACGCACCGCCTCAGCCCTTTGACGACCGGACAGTGCGTGCAGATCAGCTTGCGGACCAGTCTTCAGCCGCCGCCAGGGCGAGAGGCAGGGCACCGTCACTCAGTCGCCAGACCAGTTCGCCGCCGGGGTCGCGCCGCGGCTGGCCCTGGTCATCAGGTTCGATCACCAGATCCTCCAGGTCATAAACGCAGTCGTCCACGATGCGGACCGGCCGTGCCCGCCGGTAGTCCCGCGCGCCCTCGGGGCTGCGGCCATCGGCCCGCGCATCCTTGGCCACAATCATCTGCAGATTCAGGCCGCCCCTCTCCCACAAGATCACCGGACGCAGGGACTGCAAGGTGTACCGCCTGCCGTCCACGGCGAACCCGGCCAGGGCGTCCAGCCGGTCATCAAAAGGGCTGTGGGCGCGGCAGAAATCCAGCCAGGCCCGCTGACCTTCAGGTGCACGCACCCAGTCCGTCCACTCGCTTCGGAGCTGAGCCGCGCGGCGCTCACCTGCGGCGTAATCGCCCCCGGCCGTGCGCGCCCACCGCGCCGCATCCAGCCGGGCCGCCGGTGACACCGACAGCATCGCCTGGGCCTTGAGGGGGGTGCCGGCGCCGGCAGCGGGTCGCAGGTAGGCCCGTTTCGCCTTGCCCGTCGCGGGATCCAGCGCCGGGGTGCCGTCCGCGTTCCGGACGATGTAGCCGGTCCGTTCCAGGCCGTGAATCCACTCGCTGAGGAGCTGCATGGTCCAGCCCTGGCGGGGGTCGCGGGGAAAGACCAGCACCCAGGGCTCGCGGCTGTAATCCCAGGAGTGCAGGACCACCGGGATCTGGTGGGGTTTGGCGTCAGCGTGGACCTGGGTGCGCCACTGCGCCATGACGGCGGCGCGGGAGACCTGGCACTCGCGGTAGAACTTGCTCTCCAGGTGCGCCACGGGCGCCAGCAGCGTCGACTCGATGTCGGTGGGCACCTGCGGCAGCGTGCCGGACGCCCGCATCAGTTCCAGCGCCGCGTCGTGGGTGATGCCGTAGGCGGCCATCAGCCGCCGTGCCTCGGCCTCGCGCACCCGCCCGAGGCCTGCCGCCTGGGGCCGTGGCCGCGCCGGGTAGCCCAGGTCGGTGAGCGCCTGCGCGTGGCTGGCGTCGCCCGCCTGGCCCTTGGCAAACGACTTGGCTCGGCCAACGCCTGTCTTTTTCTTTTCTGTCCTGGTCATTAGTACTTTCAGCATCGCTGCAGCCGCGCCGCGCCGCTTGGGTTCTGAGAGCTGCCCGACGAACATCACGACAGGACGCCACAGAATGCTCGACATGGCCCCGGCACCCTGACGACTGGGGATTTTTCTGACGTGCAACTGGATCGACGAAGCATGAGCTTCAAGGCCGTCCAGCACGAGCCTGAAGTCCAGAGCTGCCTGGAACAGGAAGCCGACAAACTTGGCGGGGCTGTTCCAGACGGGGGCGGCAACTTTCACGTTTCTGGATCCAGGATGGCCCCCGGGGGCCAGGAAGACCACCCGCGACGCCACAGCCCAGACGCTCCTGATGCTGGCCCCCCTGCCACCGACACCCCGACCAACCCCAGCGATCTCCGAGTGCCTTTTACCCGGCCCCCGCAACCGCTCAGGTCCAGATCCCCCCGCACCGCCGGCAGCAGCCTCCAGCGAACAGCACACTCCACACGGCCCATGCTCCGGCGCCTTACGCAAGAGGGTGCGGCCAGCGCCAACCTGACCTGACCCGCCGGGGCCAGGCACTCACCTGGGGCCGCCTGGCTCTCCCACCGTGGTGTGGTTGACACACCTGATCACGCCCCACCCCAGCCACACCAGAGTCCCGGAAAACTCCGGGCTTCCCGGCCAGCCGCCCACCAGCCGACTTCTCGACAGGCAGCCCCCACCAGCCGACAGGCAGCGTCCGCTGCGGGCCGCCCCCTCTGTGCGGCGTCCAGCCCAGGGCTGTCCTGGACACCGCCGAAGGCCCAGGCCCAGCCTCAAGAGAAGAGCGACAAACCTGGAGAAACTTTTCAAAAAGGGGGCCTGCTAGCTTCGAGGTATGGCCCCCAACCAGCCCTCCCAGGACCTGAACCGCTGCCTCCACTGCGGCCAGGAAACCCCCTCACCCCGCGCCGATGCCGGGACCGCCCCCTTCTGCGGGCCCGACGCCTACCCCCCGGAGGCCGAACTCCACCGCGCCCTGGCCCAGGCGCAGCAGGTGCTCTCGGCGGGCGTGGTCCACGCCATCCGCACTGGCAACTCGCCTCTGACCCAGCGCTGCGAGCAGCTGGTCATCGACTCGGCCACCTGCTGGGACATCGTCGTCAACACCCTGCCCGACGACGGCCAGGTGGCCTGCTACCTGATGGACGCCGCCGAACTGGGCAGCGAGCTGGCCGCCACGTACCGGTGCCACGGTGCGGAACGCGAGGCCGTCGTCATGGCCGACCGGGCCCGGGGCCTGGCCAGGCTGTCGCTGCAACTCGATCCGGACTTCTGGCTCGCCGACCCCCACGCCTTCGACTGAGCCGCGCGCGCTGTCCTGGGCAAAACAACCCGACGCCCTCTGCTCCACCGGCCCCGGCACCACCGGGGCCGGGGCCATTTCTGCCGGGACCTGCGAACAGACCGGGGGAGCTGGGCCTGGTGGCCCCGGCCACCCCGGTCTGTTCGCAGCAAAAGACGGGACGGGAACGCGGCGGCAGAACAGGCACCCGGCGCAGGGAAAACACGGGGAGGGGGGGAGGAAAAGCAAGCCCCGGAGGACCAGGGGAAGGGAAGGGGGAATGGAAAAGATGCCAGGACGCCAGCGCCGCAAGCAGTGGACCGGGCGCGGGCGCGCCGCAGCTTCATCCACGGAGACCCCATGAAAAAAACCGGACCGTCTGGCTCAGCCAGCCGCTGTATCCAGACACCGCGCAGCAACAGGCGCTGCGCCGCCACTGGGCCCGCGCCCTGAACGCACAACACGTGTTGACCAGCCACCTGACCCTGCGCGCCGCCGGTCACCACCTGCACCTGATCGACGTTGCGGCAGGCCAGGTGGCCTTGCCGGGGCTGCCAGCACCAGGAGAGACCGTCGTCGTTCCGCCGGTCACGCTGGACGACCTGCAGACCGGGTTCAGGCAGGCCCGCGACGCGCTGGGCTGGGCGCATGACGTCCCCGCCTCCGTGTACCACCAGGTGGTCGTCGACACGGCCCGCGACTGGCGTGCTCTTGCCGGGCAGACCGTCCGCGCCTCGGAACTGCCGCCCCCCTGGGGACCTGAACGGCCGCTGGAACTTCACCTGGACAGCGCGGCGCAGCCGCTGGACGAGACCACCCTGGAGGTAGCCTCGCTGGGGCGCGACGCCCTGGTGCTGGGTGATCTCTACCTGCTGCCTGGGCCGTACCGCCGCGCCCTGCACCACCGGCGGCAGCGCCGCCTGGCGCACGAGGCCCAGCGCCTGCAACAGTTCGAGCAGGCGTGGCTGGCCGGCGGTGACCTGGAGGCGGCGGGCCAGGCACACCGGCTGCGGGCGCGTCACCTCGCCGCCGGCGTCGTGCTGGAGGGCCAGCGTCCACCGCCCGACCTGAACCCAGGTGAGCCGCGCAGTCTGGACCGCGCCGTCATCCGGCAGACCGTGGGGCGCGGCGGCCAGCCGGGCTGGGAGATCGCCTGGGCCTTTCAGGTCACCGCCTCACCCTGGACGGTCGACGACTGTCTTGGCCTGGACCCCGGAGGACGCCATGTCGTGGCCTACGCGGCTGGTGCAGGGGGCGGCGTGATCGGGCGGCCGCTGCGGGGGGCCTGGCAGCTTCCAGCGCTGCCCGCACCCCGCGGCCTGCTGGAGGTGGCCCTGGACGAGCCGCGCGCACGCATCTACCACCGGCGGGCCCTGTTTCTGAAGATGCTGCCGGCGTACGACGCGTTGCTGGCGCTGGCGCTGCAGTTCCGGGCCGTCGCCCTGGAGGACACCTCGTGGCAGGCGCTGCAGCGCCGGGGATCGGCGTTTCCCGCCTACGCCGAGGCCGTGGGGCTGCGGGCGGCGCTGGGCTGGCTCGTGGCGCTCGCGCCGCACCACGGCGTTCAGGTGCGGCTCACCCCCCCCTACAACAGCTCGCGCACCTGTCCGGCGTGTCTGACGCTGGGGCGCCGCCCCTGGTCCGGCCAGCCGTTCGCGTGCCGCACCTGTGGCCACACCGAGGCCATCGGCGACGTCGCTGCCGCGCAGATTCACCGGCAGCGTGCGCTGGGCGGCGCGTGGCGGTCGCCGTGACCGGCAGTCCAGCCGACCGCCTGCGCGCAGGCTGGCCGGAGGCGCTGCACGCCAGGCGCCTGTATCTCCCCTACCAGCTCCGCCCCCGGGCATCTGGGCGGCAGGGCAAGGTCCCGGTGCGCTGGGCAGGTCGGCGCTGGTACCCGGCCGACGCTCGCGACTCCCGGTTCCGGCTGACCCTCGCCGGGGCGCTCCTGCACCTGGAAGCCGGCGCTGCCGACGGGGTGGGCGTCGTGCTGGACCCCCAGCAGGCCGTCGTTGATGGCTGGCCCCTGGTGGCCGCCGATCTCGACCACGTCTTCCGGCCGGGCCAGCCGCTGCCCGCAGCCACGCAACAGCTGGTGGACCGGCTGGCCTCGTACACCGAGGTGTCGCGCTCGGGGTCCGGACTGCACGTCGTCGTCGGTGGCCGCGTGCCCGGCAACCGCCGCGCCGGCAGCGTGGAACTCATCGCCAGCGGATTCCTGGCGCTGACCGGCCACCGCCTTCCAGGGACACCGCCTGGTATCGGGCCGCGCCAGACCGGGCTGGACGCCCTGGTCGCGGGCATGACAGCGCCCCGGCCAGGCAGCCAGCGCCAGCCGTCCACCAGCCCGGCGGACGCCGAGGTGCTGCGGCGTCTGCGCGCCGGCCCAGGTGCGGCGAAGTTTGCCTGCCTTTTTGACCACGGTGACCTGGGCCTCCACGGCGGGGACCACAGCCGGGCCGACGCGGCCCTGCTGGGTCAGTTGAGCTACCACACGTCCGATCCACAGCAGCTCGCCCGCCTGTTTGCGCAGAGCGCCCTGTTTCGCCCCGCCCGCTGGCACGCCAGCGCCACACACGATGGCCGGACCTGCGGCGACGTTTCCGTCGCGTTTGTGCTCGGCCGCAAAGGAGACCCCTGTTGAATGCCCCGCTCTCGCATCTGATCGAACTGCCGCTGCACCCCACCCCCGCTCAGGCGCGCACCCTGCTGCGCCTCGGCCAGGCACACAGTCTCGCCGGGCTGCTGGCCATGGATCAGGCGTACCTGGCGATCGGCCACCAGGACGTCGCGCTGACCGCCCTGGTCGACGGCCCCGATCACCCGGACCGCACGCCTGCAGGCGAGGCAGCGGCCCTCGCGGCGACGCCACTGTTTGCGGACTGCCCGGCCAGCACGCTGGAGTACGCCGTCTCGTCGTACCGGGCCAGTTTGCACCGGTGCAAGGTGCACAACTACAGCGATCTGCCCGGGGTCGGCACCTCGCGCATCGTGGCCGGACATAGCCTGGTCAGCCTGGCGGGACCCAGCACCCTCAGCATCGGCGGCGTCGGGATGGTACGCGCCGATCTTCACCGCCTGCCGGACTGGGCACTCAACGCCCTGCGGCGGGGGCCGGAACCCGAGGACAGGGACGCCTCGCCCGCTCCTGCACACACCGAAATCCGGTACTCCGGCTGGGCGTACATCGAGCGCGAGTGGGTGGACGGGCGCTGGGCCTGGACGGTGGAACTGGACTTCACTGAAACCTGGTGAGAGGTCCCGGATGACCATCTGATCATCTTTACAGGGAGATCGAAAAGTAAGGTGCCAGTTACAGAATGCATGAATCTCTCAAATCTCTTCAAATCTGCATCGCCTTTTTCCTCAAAACAAGGCTTATCTTCAGGGTCTTCGCTGATTTTACATAATAAAAAGCTGTATAGTCTAGGGGTAGGGTGAATCATCCCCAGATGTCTAGGCGCGCACAACTCCTAGTTGTTAGGAAAGAGTGGCTGTAGCCTCTCACGTTTCGAAATCAATTTTTCCGACACACAGGCCCTTCTTCAAAGTGTATGAGAAACTTGGCTTACACAGCGCCTAGTAGGCAGAAAATCCGGTCCTCACTTGAATAATCTGGCGGAGTCTCAGGACACGACTCTTTGTTGACTTCAATTCGCTGTCATGAAATTTTGAATGCCAGGGAACGCCCAAATGAACAGGCGCTCTCTGGCACAGAAGCTGCGTCTGGGTGTTTCTCTACCAGGATATCCACCCAACGCCGCATGCATGCCAGGAGGCATACGTGAACACGTTACAAGAAGGACGGCCCAAAGAAAAGAACGCGACGCAACAGCAGAAGCTCATCTACACCCCCAGCGAGGTCGGGGATTACCTTGGACTCGGGCGCAACCTGATCTACAAGCTGATCGGCTCCGGCCAGCTGCGGGGGGTGCGGGTGGGCAGCAAGTGGCTGATCCCCGCCGCGGCCCTCGAAGAGTTCCTCAGCGGGGCCCGGGGGTGAGCGCGTTCGGCCACGACAGTGGACAGCAGAGCCCCATGGAATCCACCGAGCCGCTGAAACACCCCGAGGCGGTGCAGCACTACATCACGCTGGGGCTGGCGCTGGCGCCGACGCCTCACGGTTCGAAGGCACCGATCACCAAGGGCTGGAACCAGCCTGAGCAACTCGTCATCACGCCCGAACAGGCCGAGTCCCACTGGCACCACAACAGGGAGGACAGAAAACCGCCTAACATCGCGCTGTATCACGCCACCAGCGGCACGGCCGTCCTTGACATTGATCATCTGGAAGGAACGCGCCGCGCGCTGGCGAGCGTCGGCCTCGACCTGGACGGAATCCTGACATCGAAATGCTGCATCTGCAGCCGCAACGGCAAAAAACCGCTGTACCGCGTGCCCGGGGGTCTGGACCTCAGGCCACGCAAGCTGATTGCACGCGACAGGGACGGCACGAACCACACGGTGTTTGAACTGCGGGTGGGAAATTTGCAGGACCAGTTGCCACCCAGCATGCATCCCAGCGGCGTGCTGTACACCTGGTCCGACGGGATGCCTCTCACCCGCGAGGACATCCCCGAACTGCCTGACCCATTGGCCTGGCTCTGGCAGAACTTTGACCATCTGAAAGCCCAGATGGCAGCGGCCTGCTCGGACGCACCTCAGCCCCCGGCGAAAGCCCTCCCCCGGTCCAGGGGTTCCAGCCGGTTGCGTCGGGTTCCCACCACTGACCGCGTCCGTCAGGCGTTCAACGCCACCTACCCAGTGGCCAGGGTGCTCGAACGCAACGGGTATGAAGCCCAGGGCTCTGGCCGCTGGACCGCGCCGCACAGCACCACGGGCATGCCCGGCGTGACGTTGCTGCCGCCCACTACAACTGGCCCGGCGCAGGTGTATTCGCACCACGCCGCAGACGTGCTGGCGACGGGGTATCCGCACGATGCCTTCAGCGCGCGCGCGCTGCTGGAGCATGCCGGCGACGAGGGTGCCGCGCGCGCCGCTGTCGGCGCTGAGCTCGACGTGCAGGACAGCACAGTTCGCACTGGGACCTACATCATGCGTGACGGCCAGATGTTGAAGGAAAAGTCCACCAGAGCCGGCGTGCTGGAAGTCCCCCTGACCTCGTTCGCCGCCTGGATCACGTCGGAGATCCGCTACGACGATGGCGACGGTGGCCGGGAGCTTCATTTCGAGCTCGCTGGTCAGCGCCCATCAGGGCAGGCGTTCTCGCCCATCACCCTGAAGGCCAGCGAGTTTGAGGCCATGGGCTGGCCGCTGGCGCAGTGGGGGGCCCACGCCAACGTGTTTGCCGGCGCTGGCAACCGTGACCACGTCCGCTGTGCCATCCAGGCTCTGAGTGTTCATCAGGGTTTCGTGACCCGCACCATTTACCGCCACCTCGGCTGGACCCTGCATCCCGAACACAAGGCGCTGTACCTGTCCGCCGGCGCGGTCATCGGCGCGCAGGGGGTGGTGCCGGGAATCACGGTGGAGGTGCCCGGACGTTTGACTGGTTATGCGCTGCCACCCGTTCCGGAGCATTCCGAACTGGTCCGCTGTGTGCGCGCGTCCCTGGCCCTGCTGGACCTCGCGCCAGACTCCATCAGCGTGCCAGTCCTCGGCGCGGTGTTTCGCGCTGTCCTTGGCAAGAGTGATTTCACGCTGTTCTTGGTCGGGCGAACAGGCAGCCACAAAACGACGTTCACGGCGCTGGCGCTGGCGCACTTCGGCGGGGCCTGGCGACATGACCACATGCCTGAGAGCTGGGCAAGTACGGCCAACGCCCTGGAGCGCAACGCATATATCGTCAAGGACGCCCTGTTCGGGGTCGATGATTTTAAGCCGCGCGATCCGAATGATCCTGTGTACGGGGTTCTTTCCAGACTGCTGCGGGGTCAGGCGGATGGTGCCGGGCGTTCCAGACTCGGTCAGGGGGGCCAGACCTCGCAGACCACGTACCATCCCCGCGGCCTGATGATCACGTCGGCCGAGACCGTTCCCAAGGAACACAGCGATCAGGCCCGGGCGCTGTTCGTGAACGTCACCGCGCCGCTGCTGGGCCCTGGCCGCCAGAAATCAGGGGCATTCTACGCGGCGGCAGAACTCGGTCAGTCTGGAACCTACGCCGGCACGCTCGCAGGGTTCGTGCAGTACATCGCGCAGAACTGGACCAGCCTGCATGCCGGAGGTGCGGCGCACCAACAGGCCGTGCGGGCCCTGACGGCACACTTCGATGACATTCAGGCGCACGACCGGACGCCACGCATGTGCGGCGAACTGGCCCGGGGCTGGCAGGTTTTTCTGGACTTCGCCGTGTCCAGCGGCACCGTGACCCGTCTCGACGCCGACGCGTTGCTGGCGCGGGTCATCAAGGCACTGCGCGATGTGGCAGCCACGCAAAGCGCCCATCACAAGGATGTGGACCCTGTCCAGCGCTTTTTGCAGTTGCTACGCGAGCTGTTCGCCAGTCGGCGGGCGTTCGTGGAAGACGCGCGTGAAGGCAGGGGGCCCAGAGACCACCCTGAAACGCTGGGATGGCGTTCAGACCCCCAGTTTGGGTTTCTCCGGGAGCCCTCGGCTGCACGGCTCGGCTGGGTGGGTCACTCGGGCAAAGGTGAGCTGTGCCTGTTTCTCCAGCCCGACACCACGGTGGCGGCCGTGAGCAAGCTTGCTGCAGACAGCGGCGCTCCCCTCCCGCTCACGAGCGGCCCGCTCGGTTCCCGCCTGAAAGAAGCTGGGATTCTGGGGCCGTGCGAAACGGGCAAGACCACCCACCGCCGTGCGGTTCACGGCGCCGCCGGACGGGCTGACCTCTGGCACATCCGCTGGGAGGTGTTTGCCCCCGACACCGGGACAGCAGGGACCGTCGGGGAGAATTCTTCCACTCCAACGGCCTCTGGCCCTGTACCTCCTTCTTCTCTTTCATCAGGACAGGAAGGGACAATGCTCGACAACCTGATGTTCGAGCCGTTCTAGCCCTGAACACATTCGCCGCCTGAACGGCTCCCGGGGGGTGGTCACCAGCGATGGGCCACCCCTCTTAAATCAAAGCTCACAGCAAGAATCAACGCCATCTTTTACAGGCAGCCCTTCTCCAGCGGGACCTGCCCGGGGGCACCATGACAGGAAAAGCAAAGCGTCCAACCAGAAACGACGCCCCCGCCCTTCTCGCTGACGCCAGCAAACAGCGCAAGACCAAGCGGCGCGGTAACGGCAGCGGAACGGTCTGGTGGGATGTGGCCATCGGCAAATACAGGTGGCAGATCACGCTTCAGACGCTGACTGGCGGACGGCGCAAGACCCTTAACGGCAGGGCTGAGACGAAGACGGGGGCGGTGAAGGCCATGCGGGCCGCGCTCGTTGCCCACGAACAAGGTGACCTGCAGGACCCGAATACCATTACCGTGGCGAGGTACGCCGAGGTCTGGCTCAACCGTCTGACGACGGCACGGCCGCGCACTCTGGCGCTGTATCGCCAGGAGCTCGGCTACGCTCTGGCGATCATCGGCGGGGAGCGGGTCCAGAAGGTCACCGTGGCAACCATGAAGGACCTGGTTGCCGGGTTGAGTCGGCGTGAGATGGCCGGAGGACTCGGCAGGGGAAAACCCATGTCGCCGCGCACCCTCGGCAAGATCGTGACCCGGCTGCGCGCCGTGTTCGCCGAGGCCGTGACCGACGGAATCATCAAGGTCTCGCCCATGAACGGCGTCCGACGCCAGCGCGTGCCCAGCCCCGCAATCGCCCCGGAAGGGCGGGTCCTGGATGAGCCGCAACTGGCGCAGTTCCACGCCCTCGGAACCCTGTTGTGGCAGGCTGGACTCTGCCGCCTGTGGCCGGCGCTGTTCACGGCGCTCAGTGTGGGCCTGCGGCGCGGCGAGGTCCTGGGACTCACCTGGGCCCATGTAGAGCTCGCGCACGGCCTGCTCCGCATCCAGCAGCAGATCACCGGGCACCGCGGCGGGGCCAGGGTCAGCGATCTGTTGAAAACGGACCACGCCCGCAGGGACATTCACATGCCGCTCAGCCTGGTGACGCTCTTAAAGCAGCACCAGGCGCAGCAGCGGGCGGAACGCACCGCCCTTGGCCTGCCCTGGACCCCGGACAGCCCGGTGTTCGCAACAGCCAGCGGCACCTTCACGCATCCAGACAACTTCAACCGCGCCCTCAGCAGCATGGTGGCGTGGAGCCGCAAGGGTGCGGCCACGGTGCCCGGCCGCAAATGGAACTGTCCCCCCGGGATGATCGAGCCGCTGCAGGCGATCCACAGGGACCGGGGCGCCCTGCCCCAGCTCTCCCCCCATGATCTCAGGCACACCTACGCCACGACGGCGCTGCGCCGTGGAATCCAGCTCGCAGTGGTCAGCAAGACGCTGGGACACGCCCGGGTGTCGATCACCAACGACATCTACCGGCATGTGCTGCCCAGCGAGGCCAGGGAGCAGGTCATCGACCTGTTTACGCCGCCAGACCCTCAAGACTGACCTACTACAGTCGCTATTACAGTCGGAGACCCCAGGAGGCCTGTTCAGCCCCGGGGTCTCTTTCTGCGCTTGCCGTCCTGGACGGCATTGTTCTTGTGGTGCACCCTAATGGACTCGAACCATTGACCGACCGCTTAGAAGGCGGTTGCTCTATCCAACTGAGCTAAGGGTGCAAACCGGACCCGCACATCTCGAAAGGGCAAAAGCTCCCACGGGGGGAGCCTTAACAGGGTGTGGAGCGAGATCACGGATTCGAACCGAGGCCAGAAGCTTGGAAGGCTGCTGTGCTACCACTACACCAATCTCGCCCGTTGCGCGTGCCCCGCTGGGAAACGGGGAAAGTGTGGTCGAGGCGACTGGATTCGAACCAGCGACCCCTTGGTCCCAAACCAAGTGCGCTACCAGCCTGCGCTACGCCTCGACATTCACGCGCAGGCGGCACTATAGCAAAAGTCTGGGCGCTATGTCGCGTGTGCACTGCCCGCCCTGGCCATTCGGCGTATGCTGCCCCCAGCATGAGCGTGGCCCCGCGTCTGAAAACCTATCTGGATCTGGTGAAGTTCGAGCACACCGTGTTTGCCCTGCCCTTCGCATACGCAGGCATGTTGCTGGCCAGCATGACCCACACTGGCAGCGGCTGGCCTGGCCTGGGTGTCGTGCTATGGGTCACGGTGGCAATGGCGGCGGCCCGCACGGCGGCGATGGGCGCCAACCGTGTGATTGACCGCGCCATTGACGCCCGCAATCCGCGCACGGCGGGGCGAGAGGTTCCAGCAGGCAAGGTCAGCCCGGCCCAGGCCTGGGCGCTGGTGGTGGTCAGCCTCGCCGTCATGACCTTTGCGGCGGCGCAGCTTAATCCGCTGTGTCTGGCGCTGCTGCCGCTGGCCGTGGTATTCCTGATCGGCTACCCGTACACCAAACGCTATACCTGGCTGTGCCACGCGTGGCTGGGGGTGAGCGACGGCGCGGCGGCGGCGGGAGGCTACATCGCCGTTACCGGTTCCTTTGGCCCCACCGCCTGGGTGCTGTGGGCCGTCGTGATCTTCTGGATGATCGGCCTGGACGTGATCTACGCCACGCTGGACCGCGATTTTGACGTCAGAAACGGCATCAAGAGCATTCCCGCCCGCTTCGGCATTCCGCGGGCGCTGAAGATCGCCGCCGCCAGCCACGCGCTGACCTTCGTGCTGCTGCTGCTGGTGGGGGTGGTGGCGGGGGCCAGCGGCTGGTACTACCTGGCGGCACTGGCAATGGGCGCGATTTTGCTGTACGAGCACCGCATCGTCAACCCGAACGATCTGGGGCGGGTCAACGTGGCCTTTTTCGACGCCAACATGTGGCTGGCGCTGACCATGCTCGCGGGGGTCATCGTGGACGTGACGTGGCGCACGCTGACCTGACGCTCATTCCACGGGCAGCGGCCCAGGCGTTTGCGGACGGCGACGAGCGGCTGGCGCTGACGCTGCTGGCCCGCGCCCGTGACCTTCAGCCGGCTGGAAGCCGGGGGTGGGCGGTGCTGGAGCGGCTGCACGGTCTGGTCCTGATTCATGTCCTGCGTGAGGTCGAGGGCACCTTTGCCCTGGAGCGGGCAGACGCGCTGCTGGACCGGTGGACGCCGCAGGCCCCGCGCCCTACCCTCACGCTGCTCGACGACCGGCTGGAGCCTGAGCGCGGCGCGTCCGCTAGACTTCGCCCATGACCTGCGCCGCGCTTGCCTGCACCCCGCGCCGGAACACCAATCCGTGCCGGAGGACCCATTGACGCTGGAAAGCTCCGAGCGGGAATTCATGGCGCGTTTCGCACCCCACGCCGCCCAGGGCATGGTCTACCCGCAACCGGAGGGCAGCCCGCTGCTGGAATTCGTGGCGGGCGGCCGGGTGCTGTATCTGTTTGACCGCTGCGGTCCCTACGCGGCGCCGCCCGGTGATGCACAGGTGGTGGTGCACGGTGTGCTGGAGCCGGACTCGGTGGTGCTGCTCGCGGGCGCGGCCCACCGCGAGACCCTGAGTGTTCAGGGCGTCTCAGCGCTGGAAGGCTGCGGACAGGTGACCCATGTGGTGGGGCGAATCTGGGTGGTGCAGGCCCGGTTGCCGCTGGTGCTGGCGTCTTTCGGGGACCTGCCCAGGCTGGAACCGGGCCAGTGGATCACTTTCAAGACGCTGCCGCCGCTCCACGGTTTCGTCGTCACATGATGCGCTCCCGGAGAGGTCTAGATAACTAACACCCCAACACCATGCCAGATCTGAAGACAACGCACACACAGCTTTCATTCTGACGGGAAAGGGTTCAGAATGGGGTCATTCGATGCCGCAACTGCTACTCCCCCTGTCTGCCCGGCCGCCGGAGGCCACCCTCGCCTGCGTGGTGCTGGTGGACCTGACCGGCAGCACGCGGCTGGCCCACACGCTGCCACTGCCTCACTACATGGCGCTGATGACCGAATTTGTGCAGGTGATGATCCTCAGTTTCGAGGCCAACGGCGGAACGGTGCTGCAACACCAGGGGGACGCGGTGCTGGGGTACTGGCCTGCCGCAGCAGCGGACGATGCCTGCCGGGTGGCACTGGAAGCGCATGACCGGGCCGCGCGGCTGACGCTGGCGGGCCTGCTGGGCGCGGAGATGCGGCTGCGGGCAGGTGTCGCGCTGGGCGAGGTGATTGTCGGACTGGTGGGCGGACAGCCCAGTGCCTATGGCCTGCCGGTCAACTACGCCCGGCGGCTGTGCGACGCGGCCCGGTCCGGCGAGACCCTGGCCTGTGCCGGGACGGCTGAGCACCTCGGGGCGACTGTCGCTGCCAAGCCTTGTGAGCCGCTGGCCCTGCCGGGCTTCGGCGGGGGCTGCCGGGTCAACCGCCTGACGCTGCACGACACGCTGCATTCTCAGACCCGGATGAAAGTCGATTAAGCACCCCTCGCGTCTTCTCATGAGAACGGTCCCTACACTGGCGGCATGGAACGCAAGCCGCTAGTCCTCGTGATTGAGGATGAGAAAGACATCGCCCGATTTATTGAACTCGAACTGGCCGCCGAGGGCTACGCCACCGAAGTGGCCTTCGACGGCGTGACCGGTCTGTCCAAATTCCGCGAAGTGAACCCCGATCTGGTGATTCTCGACCTGATGCTGCCGGTCCTCGACGGCCTGGAAGTGGCGCGCCGCATCCGCAAGACGAGCAACACCCCCATCATTATTCTGACGGCCAAGGACGGCATTCAGGACAAGGTCGAGGGGCTGGATTCGGGCGCAGACGACTACCTGATCAAGCCTTTTTCCATCGAGGAACTGCTGGCCCGCGTGCGCGCGCACCTGCGCCGGGTCAATCCGGCGGTGACCGGCGAGGTGCGCGTAGCCGATCTGGTCATGAACCTTGATGGCCGCGAGATCTTCCGGGGCGGGCGCCGCGTGGAACTGTCGGCCAAGGAGTTCGAACTGCTGGAACTGCTGGCCCGCAACCCCGGCAAGGTGTTCTCGCGCTTCGAGATCGAGGAAAAGGTCTGGCCCGAGTACACCGGAGGCAGCAACGTGGTGGACGTGTACATCGGCTACCTGCGCCGCAAGCTTGAAGAAGGAGGCGAGCGGCGGCTGATCCACACCGTGCGCGGCGTCGGCTACGTGCTGCGCGAGGAGTAGGCAGTAGGTCGGCACGCGCGCCGCCTTCCTGTTTTCCCTTCCGCCTGCCTTTCCAGAGCCCCATCACCGTGACCCTCACGCCTGACCGCTACACTGCCGGGCGTGAGGGTCCGTTTTCCACGCCAGCTGACTGGGGCCGCCCGCGCCGCCAGGAAAGTCCGGCCCACCGGGGGCACAGGGCAGCGGCCGGGCCGGCGCCGCATCACCCTGCGCTGGCGACTGACCGTGTTCTACACGGCGCTGCTGGCCGTCCTGCTGACCACCGTGGCCGTGACCACGCTGGTAATTATGCGCAACAACCTGATCACCAGCGTCAACCGCGACCTGAGCGACATCTACGGCCGCTTCGTGCAGGTGTTGCCCTCGCTGGGCCTGACGCCGGCCAACACTGTCAACCGGGACGCAGCGGGCGATCTCCGAAGCGTGCGCTACCAGTTTCCCAGCTACGCCATTCAGATTGAGCAATTGACCTTTTACGATCTGCCGCTGCTGACCGAGAGACTGGAAGAGGCCGAAACGCCCGCACAGCGCGAGAGCCTGTTCGACGATCTTAATTTCCTGCGCAGCGGGAGCCGAGATTCCACAGGCATTGACCGGGATCAGCCCATCACCCTGTCCGACGAGCAGCTGGCCGAGCTGATCCGGTCACCGAGCGGCCAGCTGCTGATTGACCAGAACGTGCAGGAGGCGTACCTGAACAAACCCACGCCCATGCGGGTGCTGGTGCGGCTGGCCCCGCTGGCGCTGCAACCCTCACCGCTGGGGCTGCCGGGCAGCAACGACACGCTGACCATCGTGTATGTGGGCCGCAGCCTGGACGATATCCAGCACACGCTGTCGGACCTGCGCACCGTTATTCTGCTGCTGTTTCTGGCCGGCCTGGTCACGGCGGGGGTGGGGGCGTACCTGCTGGCCGGGCGGGCGCTGCAGCCGCTGGGACTGGTGCAGCGCGCTGCCGAGGGCATTGGCGGGCAGAACCTGACGGAGCGCGTGCCGGAGCCCGAGACGGGCGACGAGGTGCAGGCGCTGGCCGGAGCGCTCAACAACATGCTGGCCCGTCTGGAGGACAGTTTCGAGGCCCAGCGCCGGTTCACCAGCGACGCCAGCCACGAGTTGCGGACCCCGGTCACCGCCATCAGCGGGCACGCCAGCTACCTGCTGCGGCGCACCAGCCCAAACGAGCAGCAAAAAGAGAGCCTCAAGATCATTCGCAGCGAGTCCGAGCGCCTGACCAACCTGATCGCCAGCCTGCTGCAACTGGCCCGCAGCGACAGCGGCGCCCTGGTGATGGCCCGCGACCCGATCCTGTCGGGCCTGTTCCTAGAGGAGATCGTGCGGGAGTTGATGCCGCTGGCCCAGGCCCAGCGCACGGCCCTGATGGTGGCCGGGCAGGAGGTCACCTTCGAGGGGGACGCGGACCGGCTCAAGCAGGTCATCATCAATCTGGTCAGCAACGCCCTGAAGGCCGGCGCACGGACCATCACCCTGAGCAGCCGCCCTGAAGAGGACGGCACAGAGGTCCGCCTGAGCGTGCAAGACGATGGCCCAGGCATTCCTGAAGACCAGCTGGACCGCCTGTTCGACCGCTTCTACCGCCTGGAAGACAGCCGCAGCCGCGATGTGGGCGGCGCGGGCCTGGGCCTGAGCATTGCGCGCGGCATCGTGGAGGCGCATGGGGGCCGCATCTGGCTGGAAAGCAAGGTGGGTCAGGGCACGGCGGCCCACGTGCAGCTGCCTATCGGGGACGTGCCGGTGCTGCACGACGACGACGTGCCGTAGCCGCAGGGGGTAGGTCAAACGGGATGGGGAGGCGAAATCGCCTGTCTCCCCATTTTGACTGGGGACCCCACTACTTCTGCAAGTCCCGCAGCTTCCGGTAAAGTTCCTTCTCCTCGTCGCTGGGCGTGGCAGGCACAGTCACGTTCAGGCGCACGTATAGGTCGCCGCGGGTGCCGTCCTTCCTGGGCCAGCCCTGACCACGCAGCCGCATGCGGCGGCCCCCGCTGCTGCCAGGGGGAATGCTCAGCCCGCCGCGCCCGCTCAGGGTCTGCACGCTGATGTCACCTCCCAGCGCGGCCACCGGGGCAGGCACGTCGGCGCTGGTGGTCAGGTGATCGCCCTCCAGTTCGAAGCGGGCGTCCTCCAGCACGCGAATGGTCAGCAACACGTCGCCGCCCCCCGGCCCCTGCCCGGCCAGCCGCAGGCGGGCGCCGTCACGGGTGCCGGCCGGAACACGCAAACTTAAGCGTTTGCCGTCCACGTTGATTACCTCGTCGCTGCCGCTGAAGGCCTCCTCCAGCGTGACCTGCAACTCGCCCTCCACGTTCTGGACGAACCGCCTTTGCTGCCCTGCGCCGCCCAGTCCACCCAGCAGATCGTCCAGATTGACCTGCTGCCCGCCGGGAAAGCCGCCGCCCATGCCGCCAGCACTGCCCCGGCCCCGCGCGGCCTGACCGAACAGTCCCTGGAAAAAGTCGCTGAACTGCCCCGGATCGAATCCGGCAAAGTCGCCGCCCTGGAAGCCGCCACCCATGTCGCCGTAGCCCGGCGGCACCTGCCCGGTGTGACCGAACTGGTCAAAGACCTTGCGCTTCTCGGGATCGTTCAGCACGGCATACGCCTCGCCGATTTCCTTGAAGCGCTCGGCAGACTTCTGGTCGCCCGCATTCTTGTCAGGATGATATTGCTTCGCCAGCCTGCGGTAAGCGGCTTTAATATCTGCATCGGACGCCCCACGGGAGACGCCCAGCACGTCGTAATAATCTTTGTAAGCCATCGCGCCTCCTTGGCGGGAAAATGGGGCGACGTTGCAAGTCAGGGCCTGGACGGTGGCCCGAGCACTACAGCGTCTAGACGCTGACCAGTTCCAGGTACAGCCCTTCCACCTTCGCCCGCGCCCACGGGGTCCGGCGCAGAAATTTGAGGCTGCTCTGGATGCTGGGATTGGAACTGAAGCAGTTGATCGGCACCCGGCGGGCCAGCCCATCCCAGCCGTAAGCGTCGTGCAGCCGCTCCAGCATCAGCTGCAACGTGACGCCGTGGAGGGGATCGGAGGAGGTCACGCGCTCAGCCCCTGCGGCTCACGACCACGCGGGCCGGGCGCACCAGCCGGTCACCCATGCGGAAGCCTGCCTGGAACACCTGCACAATCCGGTCGTCCTCGTCGCCGGTCACCACCTGCAGCGCCTCGTGCCACTGGGGATCAAAGTGCTCGCCCTCCTGACCGGTCAGTTCCAGACCCAGTTTCGAGAAAATGGTCAGCATCCTACCCTGAACGGCCTTAACGCCCGGAATCAGCTTGGCCGGGTCCTCCGAACCCATGGTCAGGGCACGGTCCAGGTCGTCATAGACGGGCATCAGCTGCTCGGCGGCCCGGGCGGTGCCCCGGTCCTCAGCGGATTCGAGGTCCTGTCCGGTGCGGGTGCGGTACCCGTCGAAGTCGGCGGCCAGGCGGCCCAGCTTGAAACGCAGGTCGGCGTTTTCCTTCTCCAGCACTTCGACGCGTTCCAGCTTGCCCATCATTTCCTGCACCTGGGCCATCATGCCCTCGTCCATGCCGGGGAAGCCCGCGAAATCGGCGTCCTCGCCGTCCTCGTCCAGCAGTTCGGCATCCAGGATCTCGCCGTCCGCGTCAATGGTCTGCTCGCCGTCACGCGCGGGGGTGAATTTCAGGTTCTCGGCTGTCTCGGTCTCGGCTTCCGGGTTGGGTTTGCCGTTCTTCATGTCGTTGTCTGCCACGGGGTTACCTCGCCTTCTGAACATCACACCAGCATAGGGACTTTTCTGGTGCGGGGACTTTGCCGTAAGGCTGTATGGAAAGAGGGAGAGGAGGCCGGATGGGCCGTCCTCTCCCTGGTGGGGTGCTGTGGGGTGGACGTCAGCTCAGGGCGCGGGCTTGAAATCCGCGTCGATCACGTCGTCCTCGGCCTGATCCTTGCCCATGTTCACGCCGCCGTCCTGCCCTTCCGGCTGACCCTCGGCCTGGGCCGCGTTCTGGTTGGCGGTCATGAACTCGCGCAGTTCCTCTTCCAGCCGCTTCTGCGCCTCGGCGATCTGGGTGTCGTCGTCGCTGCGAACCGCTTCCTCGGCGCTGTCAGCAGCAGCCTTGAGCCTGTCCCTGGCGTCCTGCGGGGCCGAGGCGTTCTCCTCAATCTGGCCCAGCGCCTGAACGCGCAGGCTGTCGAGATTGTTGCGCTTCTCGACCTTCTCGCGGCGCTGCCTGTCGGCCACGGCGTTTTCCTCGGCTTCCTTGACCATCTTCTCCACGTCGCTCTTGTCGAGCGTGGTGGTGTTCTCGATACGGATGCTGGCTTCCTTGCCGCTGTTCTTTTCCTTGGCGGTCACGTGCAGGATGCCGTTGGCGTCGATGTCGAAGGTGACCTCGATCTGCGGGCGCCCAGCAGGCATGGGCGGAATGCCTTCCAGCTTGAAACGGCCCAGGCTCTTGTTGTCATTCGCCATCGGGCGCTCACCCTGCAGCACGTTGATCTCCACGCCCGGCTGGTTGTTCTCGGCGGTGGTGTAGATCTCGGTCTTCTTGGCAGGAACAGTGGTGTTGCGGGTGATCATCGGCGCGATCATGCCGCCCTTGACCTCCACCCCCAGCGTCAGCGGGGTCACGTCCACCAGCACGATGTCGCCCAGGCTGGAATCACCCTGGATGATGCCGGCCTGCACCGCCGCGCCCAGGGCCACAGCCTCATCGGGGTTGACCGACTCGTTGGGTGTCTTGCCGATCAGCTCCTGCACGATGCGCTTGACGGCGGGGGTACGCGTCGAGCCGCCCACCAGAATCACCTCGTCGATCTTGCTGGCGTCCAGCTTGGCGTCCTTGAGGGCCTGCTCGACAGGCTGGCGCACGCGGCGCAGCAGGTCGGCAGTCAGTTCCTCGAACTTGGCGCGGGTCAGCGTGCGCTCCAGGTGCATCGGCGTACGCGTTTCCGGATCAAAGGTGATGAACGGCAGGCTGATGGAGGTCTCGGACGCGTTGGACAGCTCGATCTTGCCCTTCTCGGCGGCCTCGATCAGGCGCTGCAGGGCCTGCTTGTCCTTGCGGAGGTCGAACTTGTGCTCTTTCTCGAACTCACTGGCCAGCCAGTCGACGATACGGTGGTCGAAGTCCGCTCCACCCAGGTGGGTGTCACCGGCGGTGGATTTTACCTCGAACACGCCGTCGCCCAGTTCCAGGATGGTCACGTCGAAGGTGCCGCCCCCCAGGTCGAAGACCAGCACGGTCTCGTTGCCCTTGCGCTCCAGACCGTAGGCCAGCGCGGCAGCGGTGGGCTCATTGATCACGCGCAGCACGTTTAGGCCTGCGATTTCCCCAGCCTGCTTGGTGGCTTCACGCTGCGAGTTGTCGAAGTATGCGGGCACTGTGATCACGGCGTCGGTAATTTTCTGGCCCAGCTTGGCGCTGGCATCAGCCACCAGCTTGCGCAGCACTTCGGCGCTGACCTGCTCGGGGGCATAGTCCTTGCCGTTCACCTCAATGCGAACGGAGCCGCCCTCGCCTTCCTTGACGTTGAAAGGGCTGCGGTCCGCCTCTTCCTTGACCTCGTCCCAGCGGCGGCCAATAAAGCGCTTGACTTCAAACAGGGTGGCCGCAGGGTTCAGCGCGGCCTGACGGCGGGCGATCTGCCCCACCAGGCGCTCGTCGCCCTTGTACGCCACAACAGACGGGGTGGTACGGGCGCCCTCAGCGTTCACGATCACTTCGGGACGGCCGCCCTCCATGACAGAGATAACGGAATTGGTGGTGCCCAGGTCGATCCCAACAGCTTTAGCCATGTGTCTGACTCCTTGGATTAGAGAGGATTCTGCCGCCGCAGGGGCAACAGTTCTGAAACTCCGAACAGCATAACGCTACACTTCCCTAGAGTCAATAGACTTGAGTGTAGTACGCTCAGGTTTAAGGGAGATTCAAGAGTGCCCGTGGCAAATCGCGTCCCAGCCGGAGTTGACAGGTGCTGGTCCCCTGAGGGCCAGCACACCTGAGCAGGAGACACGGGCTGTTGACTCTGCCACCCGCACAAGGTTCCGCGCTGCCCAGTCAGGCCCAGATCCCCCTGAGGTCAGGAGCAGGGAACTCAGATTGCCGCCGCGCGTGACGGCCACCGCCTCCAGGGCATCAGTCTGGGCCGCCAACCCAGGAAGGCCCAGAAGACACACGCAGTTTTTGCCGGGAGAGCGCCCTGGCCCGAGAGGGCGCCTCCTCCGCCAGCGGAACGGTCAGCTTCTGCCCCGGCGTGTGGCCTGTCCAGTCCTGAATCACCACGCACACACCGGGCGGTCCGGGCGATGATCCGTGTCGGTGCAGATCAGCATGCTGTGCCCATCAAACCATGCTCATTAAAAAGCCGCCCCCACCCGCAGGCAGGGGCGGCCCAGTATCACGCTCTAGGCGCGGCTGAGGTACTGACCGGTGCGGGTGTCCACCTTGATGTCAATGTCCTGCTCGACAAACAGCGGCACCTGAACGGTGGCGCCGGTTTCCAGCTTGGCGGGCTTGGTGCCGCCGGAGGCGGTGTCGCCGCGCAGACCGGGATCGGTTTCCACGATCTTCAGGATGACCTGGTTGGGCAGGGTAATACTCAGGGCCTTGTCGCCGTACATGGCCACCTCAACCTCGGTGTTCTCCTTCATGAACTTGGAGGAATCGCCCACCAGGCTGGGGGGCAGCGTGACCTGCTCAAAGGTCTCCATGTCCATAAACATGTAGTCGTTGCCGTCCTTGTACAGGTACTGCATGGTCTTGCCTTCCACGTAGATGTCCTGCAGTTTTTCAGTGCTGTTAAAGGTCCGGTCCACAATGCTGCCGGATTCCATGTTGCGGAACTTGGTCACCACCTTCGCACCGCCGCGGCCCATCTTGAGGTGAGAGTAATCCAGGCACTCCCAGAGTCCGCCGTCCATTTCCACCTTGGTGCCGTTTCTCAGTTCGGTAACGCTGATCATGTTTGCTCCTTGAAGGTCTGACGGTCAGTGAGGGCCGCGCCAGACGCTGTGCCAACCGGGGCTGCCTCAACTTCGCCCTGCCTTGAAGGCAGATCACCAGGTGGGAGCCGCTCGGTGCCGCCCAAGAGTTTAGCAGAACGGCGGCATGGAGCGTGTGGCGAACCCGGAACGTGCGCCGTAGCGACGTTCCTCACCTGTCACACGCCTGGACCCGCCCTTACAGGACGGACCCTGCCCTGCCGTCTCAGCGCCGCCGCACCGTTTATCCGGGGGCGAAAGAGGAAGGAACGCGCGCGGCAACAGGCGAAAGCCGCACCCTGGTTTACAGTCCAACAAGGGCGTGCTAGTATTCTTTGCGCTGGAGAGGAAAGCCCTGCTAGGTGGCCGCCCACAGTTCGGCGCTGTAGCCAAGTGGTAAGGCAGAGGTTTGCAAAACCTCCACCACCGGTTCGAGTCCGGTCAGCGCCTCCAAACTCCAACCCTCGTTTCAGATCCGTAGCTCAGGGGTAGAGCACTACATTGACACTGTAGGGGTCAGCAGTTCAAATCTGCTCGGGTCTACCACGCAAGAACCCCCGCTCAGGCGGGGGGTTTTCTTTTATCTGAACAGCGGACTTCAGAGTGGATGAGCGACATGGCAACGGCACCCACCGCAGGCCTCCATCTACAGGGCATGGAAAGGGGCTTCTCCCGGACTATTCGGTGCCTTCAATGTCATGACATGAGAGCTGACTTCAGCACCGCACCCTTGGCCTGATGCAAACTTTGAGTTAAAAGAGCTTCTATTCTTCTGCTAGATTAGGACACGATATGTTCTCGCCTTAGGCTTGAATTGTGAGGGCAGTGGGTTCGGGAGTAGTGTATGAGTAAAATGACACGCGACTTCATCTATCCCGACGCCAGTGAACGGCAGATTGATGTAGAGGCGATAAACAAACTATGACGATCAACACTGTCCACGGCAAGTTTCTACTTGATCTGCTGGTCTTTACAGCCGCTGCGGCATTGGCCTACGTCTTACGGCTTGACGTTGTACTGGGCGACACGGCCCGCTCGGTCCTGATCTACACGCTGATCGGAATACCGATCAAGTGGCTGGCCTTGCATTATTTCAAGGTCTCACGGCACATCTGGCGCTACGTCACCTTCGAGGACCTGAGTCAACTGGCCCGCATGACCGGCGTGGTCACCCTGGCCCTGCTGCTGCTGACGCCGGTGCTGCGATCACAGCTCTTTGTGCCGTGGTCCATTCCCCTAATCGAGGGCGTGCTGGCCCTGGCTCTGCTCTCGGGCCTGCGGCTGCTGACGCGCTGGCACCTGGGACGTCGCCGCAGCCGCAGCCGCGCCCACAGGCAGTCCACACAAACCCCGGAACGGGTCCTGATCGCCGGGGCCGGCGATGCTGGGCGGCTGATGGCCGCCGAACTGCTGCGTTCGCCGGACAAGGGCATGCTGCCGGTGGGTTTCATCGACGATTCGTCGGTCAAAACGGGCCGGGTGCTGGTGGGGCTGCCGGTGCTGGGTTCACTGTCCCACCTGGCCCAGGCGGCGCACGACACCGGGGCCACGCTGCTGGTGATCGCCATGCCCTCAGCGGGCGGCCAGATCATCCGCGAATACGTCAACGCGGCGCGTCAGGCGGGCCTGCAGGCCCGCACGATTCCCGGTCTGTACGAACTGATGGGTGGACAGGTCACCACCGAGCAGATTCGCAATGTCAGCGTGGAGGATCTGCTGCGGCGTGATCCGGTGGAGGTGGATCAGGGCAACATCTCGGGCTACCTGAGTGGGCAGACCGTCCTGGTCACGGGTGCGGGCGGGTCCATCGGCTCGGAACTGGTGCGGCAACTGGCCCGCTTTGGTCCGGCCCGACTGGTGCTGGTGGGGCGCGGCGAGAACAGCATCTTCGCTATTGAGCAGGAGATGCGTCGCGAGTGGCCGGAGGTCCAGATTAACGCCCTGATCGCCGACGTCCGTCATCCCACCCGGCTGGAGTTCATCTTCGAGACGTACCGCCCAGGCGTGGTGTTTCACGCTGCCGCCCACAAACACGTCCCATTGATGGAAGCCGCGCCGAGCGAGGCCATCCACAACAACGTGCTAGGTACCCGCAACGTGGCGGAGCTGTGCCTCAAGTACGGGGTCACCCGCCTGGTCAACGTGTCAACCGATAAAGCGGTCAATCCGACGTCGGTCATGGGAGCAAGCAAGCGCGTGGCCGAGATGGTGATCGCCGACGCTGCGACGCGGGCCGCGCCGGGACAGGCCTTCGTCTCGGTGCGCTTCGGCAACGTGCTGGGCAGCCGGGGCAGCGTGGTACCCACCTTCTTGCAGCAGATCCGGCTGGGTGGTCCCGTCACCATCACCCATCCCGACATGACCCGCTACTTCATGACCATTCCGGAGGCCAGCCGCCTGGTGTTGCAGGCAGGTGGACTGGCCAATAACGGCAGCGTGTACCTGCTGGACATGGGCGAGCCGGTCAAGATCGCCGATCTGGCCCGCGACGTCATCCGTCTGTCAGGGGCACAGGACATCGAGATCGTGTACAGCGGCACGCGCCCCGGCGAGAAGCTGTACGAGGAACTGCTGACCAGCGGCGAGGACGTGATTCCCACCCGGCACACCGAGATCTTCTCGGCACAGTTGCAGCAGGTGCAGCCGGGCGAGCTTGCCTGCCTGCTCGCGGAGCTCACCGCAGCTGCGGGCCAGGACAATGGGCCCTCCATCCGTGCCCTGCTGCACGCGGCCATTCACGAGAGCCAGATCCACGTCTAACCAGCCGCAGGCGACGACAGCCGTACGGCACAGGTCCGCTCATGGAGCGGATTTCCTGTTCACAGGCGGTCCTTCGACTGCCCTCTGTCGGTGGTCCTGGGAGCCTGTTCTGGTGGATGGACTCAGCCCCGCCGACTTGGGCTGGCGATGTCGCCCGGCGCCCCATTCAACCCTCATGAAGCAGTTCGTAATTGGCGTGTGCGGGTTGTGCTGGAATACTCTCTGCATGTTCAGCCTGCTTCTCCTTGTCACGGTCCTGTTTGGCGTTGCCGCCATTCTGTTGTTGCTGACACCCCTGCCACCAGCCCGGCACAGTCTGGTGGCCCAGCTGCCGAATCAGGACATGTCCAGCCCTGTGGCCCATGCGCCGCGCCCGGCTCTGGAAGGACCTCACGCAGGCTGACCTGTCCAGGCCTCCCTGGGCTTCCCCTGAACCGTAGATGGACATCATTCCCATCTGTACCTTCTGCATTAGGAAACAACCGAATTTTCCGGAAGTCACCGTCCCAACGTGATTCGAGGCTACAGCAGCATCACACTGTGCGTGCTGTATGACCTGAAGGCTCTATGATCTGTGGAATGGCCCTTCCCTTTCACTACCTTCTGGTAGACGACAGCCTGCAAGATCAGCTCCTGGCGCGGGAGGCCTTTGAACACCTGTGTCCTGAGTGCCTGCTGACCTGTGCGGGCAGCGGCCGAGAAGCGCTGGAACTATTGCAGGCCCCCCACTTTCAGCCTGACGTGGTGTTGCTCGACCTCAACATGCCCGGCATGAGTGGCTTCGAGTTGCTGCGCGAGATGAAGAGCGCCGCGCACTTGGTCCATATTCCAGTGGTGATCCTGTCGACCTCCAGCGCTCAGCAGGACGTGAGCGAGGCCTACACCCTGCACGCCAGCTCCTATCTGGTCAAGTCCTCCAGTTTCGCCGGATTTCTGGAACAGCTGGAGAAGTTTCTGCACTACTGGCAGGCCAGTCGTACTGTCAACCACGGGCGCCAGGGCCAGCAGCGCTGAGGATTCAGGGCGGCCCGCGGGCTGCGACCTCGCCCCGTCGCCTGATACACGGAGAAAGTCCTCAGCCCGAATGTACTGCCTGGATGCAACGCGCTCCACGAAGCGGCGCCCACCCCCGCAGGGGTGGGCGCCGCCCGGTCAACCCTGAATCATTCAGGCTGTGATGAGTGCTCGTTCCAGACCGAACAGGCGGTCATCCACGGCCAGCGGCTCGTTACCGGCCTTGATGGTGGCGGCCAGCGCCTTGATCTCGGGGAACAGCTTGGTGAAGTAGAACTTCGCGGTCTGGACCTTGCCCAGGTAGAAGCCGTCTTTGTCCTGTCCGGCGTCAATCTTCTCCTGGGCAATCTTGGCCATACGCGCCCACAGGTAGCCGTACACCACGTGGCCGAAGAAGCGCAGGTAATCCACGGCGGCGGCGTTGACCTCGTCGGCCCCTTCCGGCCCGCTCATGGCCTTCTGGCCCACGACCATGGTGATGCTGCCCAGCTGCTGTGACGCCTTGCCCAGCGCCGTGACGTACTCGCCGATGTGCTCGTCTTCCTCGTTGGCGTCCACGAATTCCTGCAACATACCGGCCAGCTTCTGCAGCTTCTTGCCGCCGTCCATCAGGACCTTGCGGCCCAGCAGGTCCAGCGCCTGAATGCCGTTGGTGCCCTCGTAGATCTGGCCGATGCGGGCGTCGCGCACGAACTGCTCCATGCCCCACTCGCGGATGTACCCGTGGCCGCCGAAAATCTGCTGGCTCTGCACGGCGATGTGGAAACCGTTGTCGGTCATGAACGCCTTGGCGATGGGTGTCAGCAGGGCCACCAGATCGCCGGCCTCCTTGCGCGCGGCCTCGTCGGGATGGTGGTGCTCGGTGTCGATGCTCAGGGCCAGCCACATTGCCATCGCGCGCCCCGCCTCGGTGTAGGCCTTGCCGGTCAGCAGCATGCGCCGCACGTCGGGGTGCACGATGATGGGGTCCGCACTCTCGGCCGGGTTGACGCGCGGGGTGTGACGCATCTGCAGGCGGTCCTTGGCGTAGGCCAGCGCGTTCTGGTAGGCCACCTCGCCCAGTCCCAGGCCCTGCAGGCCGGTGCCCAGCCGGGCCGCGTTCATCATGATGAACATGTGGTTCATGCCCTTGTTGATCTCGCCGACCAGGAAGCCGGTGGCGCCGTCGAAGTTCAGCAGGGCGGTGGCATTGCCGTTGATGCCCATCTTGTGCTCCAGGCTGCCGCAGACCACGCCGTTGCGCTCGCCGACCTTGCCGTCAGCGGTGGGCAGGTACTTGGGCACCAGGAACAGAGAGATGCCCTTGGTGCCTTCCGGACTGCCTTCCAGACGGGCCAGCACCAGATGCACGATGTTCTCGGCCATGTCGTGCTCGCCGGCGCTGATAAAGATCTTGGTGCCGCTGACCGCGTAGGTGCCGTCGCCGTTGTCCTTGGCCTTGGTGCGGATGATGCCCAGGTCCGTTCCGGCGTGCGGCTCGGTCAGACACATGGTTCCGGTCCACTCGCCCGAGACGATCTTGGGCAGGTACAGGTCCTTGAGCTCGTCGCTGCCCACCGCGTGCAGGGCGCTGTAGGCGCCGTGGCTCAGGCCGGGGTACATGCTCCAGGCCACGTTGGCGCTGTTCAGCAGTTCCACCAGCACGTTGGACACCAGATGGGGCATGCCCTGGCCGCCGTAGTTGGGATCGGCGTCCAGCGCGGTCCAGCCGGCCTTGCGGTATTTGTCGTAGGCGGCCTTGAAGCCCTCTGGGGTGGTCACCTCACCGTCATCGTGCCGGACACAGCCCTGCTGATCGCCAACCGCGTTCAGCGGCACCAGTTCGCCTTCCACGAAGCGCGCAGCCTCATCCAGCACCTGTTCCATCAGGGCGGCGTCGGCGGTCTCGTTCTCGGCGTAGTAGGGCATCTTCGCCAGTTCGGCGGGGGCGTCCAGCAGTTCGTTGATCAGGAACTTGATATCGCGCAGCGGTGCTTTGTAGGTGGGCATGCAGTCTCCTTGTGGTGCAGGACCCATGCCCTCTTGGCACGATACCCGGCACTGTTGTTTAGACTGAGTATAAAACTTCTGAGGGCGAAAGTCACGTAGGCCCATCCCCTTTTGCCCCGCATGGATGCTGCAGAAGAGGTGTCCGGGCAGGTGAAGGCGTGGCTCCAGGCATCCATTACGCGGCTGCGTGCGGCAACCGGACCGCGCCGGGCCGCAGGGGCACGAAGGTACATCTGCCCCCCGGACAGCCCGGTTCGAGTATCCTGCTGGAGATCATGAATTATCCGAGCCTGGTCTGGCACCTCAAACGCACCGAGCTGTTTGCCGACCTTGAGCTTGCCGAGCTGGAAAAGGTGGCAGCCACGACCCCGTACCGCTCGTACGGGCCGGGCGAGGTGGTCTACCGCATGGACGATCCCGCCGACGCGCTGTATTTCGTGAAAAGCGGGCTGGTCAAGATCAGCAAGCTGTTTCCCAACGGCAAGGAGGCGATTCTGGGGGTGATCGGGCAGCACGACACCTTCGGCGAACTGCTGCTGCAGCCCGAGGAACGCCGCCCCACCCAGGCTGAGGCGTTGGAGCGCACCACGCTGATCGTGCTGCCGCGCAGCGAACTGCAGTCCCTGCTGAACAGCAAACCCGATCTGGCCATGAAGCTGATCCGCCTGATGGCCGCCCGGCTGTTCGAGGCGCAGTCGTGGAGTGCCACCGTGAGTGCCTACAGCGCCCCCGAGCGCGTGGCCAGCCTGCTGTACCGCCTGGCCCGCGAGTTCGGGCGGCCCCACAGCCAAGGCGTCGAGCTGAACCTGAAACTGAATCAGGAAGACCTGGCCCGCATGGTGGGGGCCACCCGCGAGACGGTCAGTCACTCGCTGGGCAAGCTCAAGCAGGACGGGGCCATCGTGCGCGCCCGCACGCCGATCATCGTCCGGATGGACGCGCTCAAGGCGTACATCGAGCAGGGCAACTAACCGGGCAGCCGGGAAGAAGCCCTCCCCCCCAGGCCCTCTTCCCGGTGAAGAGGGCCTGTTCATGTCTGCAGCCCAGAGCGGGCGGCCTTCCCGCACCCCATCTGTGACAGGATGCGGGCCGAATGTTCCAGGCCCTGAGCAACGTGCTGCTGCCCGTGATGATCGTGGCCGGGCTGGGGGCGCTGCTGGCCTCACGGATGCGCATCGATCAGGTCACCGTCTCGCGCCTCACCATGTACCTGCTGATTCCGGCGCTGGTGCTGGACGTGATTCTGCGCACGCCCGTGCGGGCCGCCGAGGCCGGGCAACTGGGGCTGGCCTTTGTGCTGGTGATGGGGCTGTCACTGGCGCTGGGCTGGCTGACGGGCCTGGGTCGCCCGGCTGCCGAGCGCCGCAGCCTGAGCGCTTCCTCGGGCATCTGGAACAGCGGCAACATGGGGCTGCCGATTGCGCTGTTCGTGTTCGGGGACAGCGGGTTTGACCGGGCCACGGTGGTCTTCCTGGTCTCCATCGTCGCCATGTACATCGTCGGCCCGGCCATCTACGGCTCGGCCTCCAGATCGGGGCAGCGGTACGGCGTGGCCGACATTCTGCGTTCGGTGTTCCGGCTGCCCACGCTGTGGGTGGCGCTGGTTGCCGTCGGCCTGCGGGTGCTGAACGTGCCGTTGCCGCAGGGGGTCACGCGCGGAGTCTCCCTGCTGGCCGAGGCCACCCTGCCGCTGGTGCTGCTGTCGCTGGGCCTGCAACTGGGCGCGGGCGGCTGGCCGCCGCTGCACCGCCGTGTGTGGCTGGCGGGGGCCGCGCGGCTGATCGGCGGGCCGCTGATCGCGCTGGGCGTCGGCTTTCTGGTGGGGCTGCGCGGCGAATCGCTGGCGGTGCTGATTCTCTCGGCGAGCATGCCCACTGCCGTCAACGCCCTGTTGATCGCGCAGGAGTACGGCGGCGACTCTGAGACCGTGGCCGGTGTGGTGCTGGTGACAACGCTGGGGTCGGTACTGACGCTGGCGGCGGTGGTGGCGCTGCTGCCAGCGCTGAGATAAGGGGCTGGGGTAAGAGGCTGGGGTCAAGCACAACCGAGATGGCAGCGATTGACCCTGTGGCAACCACCCGCCCGCTAGACTCCTGGGGTGATGGCAGATGCAGCGGCAGGACCCCATAAGACGGCGCTGGTGATCGTGGGCGGCAGCATGGCCGCCGTGAAAGCGCCGTCCGTGCTACGGCGGCTGCGCGAGGGCGGCGTGCAGGTCAACGTGATCGCCACCCGCGCCGCGCTGGCCTTTGTGACTGAACTGAGCCTGTCCACCGCCGCCGATGGCCCGGTGGGCACCGACGCGGCGTGGTTCTCGCCCCGCCCCGACGCGCTGCACCTGGCGCTGGCACGGGCCGATGCGGCGGTAATCGTGGGGGCCTCTGCCGAGCTGCTGGCCGGGGCCGCACACGGGCACGCGAACGATCTGGCACTGGCGACGCTGCTGAGCGTTCAGGGGCCAGTGCTGTGGGTGCCGGCCATGAACAACGCCATGTGGAACAACCGCGCAGTGGGGGCCAATGTGGCGCGGCTGAGGGAATGGGGCCATCACTTCCTGGGGCCGGCAGTGGGCGCGTTCGGCACACGCGGCGAGGGCGCGGGCATCGGGCGCATGGCCGAGCCGGAGACGATTGCCGCCGCCGTGCTGGAGTTGCTGAAGCCCACCGCCCCGCGTGATCTGGACGGCCTGCACGTGGTGGTCTCGGCAGGCCCCACCCGCGAGTACCTGGACCCGGTGCGCTTCATCAGCAACCCCAGCAGCGGCAAGATGGGCTTCGCGGTGGCCGAGGACGCGCGGGACCGGGGGGCGCGGGTCACGCTGGTCACCGGGCCGGTGAATCTGCCGGAGCCGCATGGCCTGGAGGTGGTGCGGATCGGGGCGGCGCTGGAGCTGCGCGACGCCGTGATCCGGGCCGCGCAGACCGCCGACATCGTGGTGATGACCGCCGCCGTGGCCGACTACCGCGCCGCCGAACTGAAGGGCGAGAAACAGGCCAAGGTGGCGGGTGATGTGAGCGTTCACCTGACCCCCAACCCCGACATCCTGGCCGAACTGGGGCAAAACAAGGGTGGACGGGTGCTGGTGGGCTTCGCGATGGAAACGCACGCGGGCGTGGAGCGGGCCGCCGCCAAGGCCGCGCGCAAGAATGCCGATTTCATCCTGCTGAATTACCCCACGCAGGCCGGCACCGCGTTCGGCGGCGACGACAACCAGGTCACCCTGGTCCGCGCCGACGGCACCTTTGAGGACTGGCCCCGCACCAGCAAGCGCGAGGTGGCGCGGCGGCTGCTGGACGAGGCCCTGCGGGTGAGGGCGCAGAGGACGGCAGATTAAGCCCCGCCCCCAATTGCATTATTCACCGCCACTGCATAGAGTGTCCGGCGTGCCAGGCAAGCTCAGCAAGGACCAGCGTCAGAAGCGCATTCAGGACATCATCGCCCGCGAGAGCGTCGCCACGCAGGGGGAACTGGTGGAATTCCTGCGGCGCGAGGACGTGCTGGTCACGCAGGCCACCGTCAGCCGCGACATCAACGAGCTGCGGCTGGTGCGCGTGCCGGTGGGCAAGGGCCGCCACCGCTACGCCCTGTCGCAGTCGGGCGGGCACGGCGACGTGCAGGGCGAGCTGGCCCGGCTGTTCCAGAACTTCGTGCAGGACGTGGACCGCGGCGAGAACGTGCTGGTGGTCCGCACCGCCGAGGGCCACGCCTCCGGGGTGGCGCTGCTGATGGACCGGTTGCGCCGCGACGACATCGTGGGCACCATTGCCGGCGAGGACACCATCTTCGTGGTGGCCCGCACCACCGACGAGGGCGAGGCCCTGATGGAAGAGCTGCACGCGCTGATGCTGGGCTAGCGGCACCGCACGCCGCTTCAGGCTTGGGGTGGACGCCTCAACCGCCCCACCATGGCCAGCGCCAGCACCGCCCCCAGCAGCGTGACGCCAAAGGCTAGCGTGAAGGCCCCGTCCAGCGGGCGCACGCGGGCGATCAGTGCGCCGCCGATGCCGGCAGCCAGGGCCACCATCAACGACTCGATGTTCGCCAGTTGCCCGGACAGTTGCCCCGCGCCCTCCGGCGGGGTGCTGGACATGGCGAACAGCGACGTGCTGGTGTACCCGATGCCCATGCCCAGACACGCCAGCACCCAGCCCGGATACAGCACCCACAGCGGCAGCAGGCCCAGCACACTCAGGGCGGACAGGGCCAGACCGGCGGCCACCCCTGCCAGACCAGCGCGGATGCGGAGGGGCCGGGACGCCTCGCCGTACGCGTCCTCGATGCGGGCCTGAATCCATGACCCCAGGGTCCAGGTCACGCCGCCCAGCGACAGGACCAGCCCTGCCCCGGTCAGCGTCAGACCGCGCAGTTCATTGAGGGCCAGCGGCAGAAAGGAGGTCGTCCCCATCACAGCGAAGGCCGCCAGCCCCCGGACCATCAGGGCGCTGGGCAGCCCGGCCCCGAAGCGCCACATGCCCGCCGGGAACAGCGTGCGGGTGCTGAGGGCCACGCCCAGCAGCCCCGCCGCGCCCAGCCCCAGGCCCAGCGCGTCGGCGCGGCGCAGGCCCTCCACCAGGGCACCCGCCGAAACCGCCAGGCCCAGCGCGGACCACAGCAGGCGGCGGCCGCCTCTCGCCTCTTTGCCCCCGCTGGGCTGACGCACCCGCACCCGCAGCGGCAGGACGCACAGCGGCGCGCTGAGGGCCAGCAGCGGCACCAGCCCCCAGAACACCACCCGCCAGGACCACTGGTCCGCCATCACGCTGGCGATCAGCGGGCCGATCAGGGCCGGCAGCAGCCACGCGCTGGAGATGGCCGCCAGCATCCGGGCGCGGGCCGCCGGCGGGTAGCGGGTGCTGATCACCGCCCACGGCAGCGTGGCCAGCCCGCCGGCCCCCAGTCCCTGAAGCAGCCGGGCCAGCACGAACACCAGCATGGTGGGGGCCGCTGCGCCCACCAGCAGGCCGGCGGCGAACAGCAGCAGCGCCAGCACGGCCCCAAAGGCCAGCCCGCGCCGGTCGGCCAGCACGCCGCCCAGCACCGCCCCGAACAGGCTGGACAGCAAGAAGGCGCTGGAGGCCCAGCCGTACAGCGCCAGCCCGCGCAGTTCCCCGGCCACACGCGGCAGCACGGTGCTGACCGCCATCGACTCGAAGGCCACGATCAGCACCACCAGCACCAGACCCAGGCTCAAGGTGCGGGGAACGGCGGGCAGGGAGGTTGAGCCGGGGGTCAGGGCGCCACTCACGGGGCGCATCCTCGCATAGTGCAGGGCACCCACGCGGTCAGGGCCGCTCAGGTCTGGAGGCCGTCCCATGTCGCCAGAACCGTCAACCTTCCCCTGTCTGACCCACCTGGCCCCGCCGCCCGTCGCCGGGGCGCAGACTGAACCATGCCCCAACTGCTGCCCCGCGCCCGCGCCTCTCAGGAGAGCGTGTTTGCCCGCATGAGCCGTCTGGCCGCGCACCACAGGGCCGTCAATCTGGGCCAGGGCTTTCCAGCCGACGCCCCCCCGGCCTTCCTGCTGGACGCGGCGCGGCGGGCGGTGGGCACGCTGGACCAGTACAGCCCTCCTGCGGGCCTGCCTGCCCTGCGCGACGCCATTGGCGCGGACCTGGGGGTAGACGGAGGTGACGTGATCGTGACCTGTGGGGCTACCGAGGCGCTGAACGTGCTGGCCCTGTCGCTGTACGGTCCCCGTGATGATGGCAGCCGGGACGAGGTGCTGATGCTGGAGCCGGTGTTCGACGTGTACATTCCCCAGACGCGGCTGGCCGGAGCCACGCCCGTCACCGTGCCCATGACGCTCAGTGAGGCCGGGGGCTGGTCACTGAACCTGGAAGCGCTGAAGGCCGCCGTGACCCCGCGCACGCGGGCGCTGCTGCTGAACAGCCCGTACAACCCGACCGGAACGGTGTTCTCCCGTGAGGAACTGACAGAGATCGTGGCGCTGGCCCGCCGGCACGACCTGTGGATCATCAGCGACGAGGTGTACGACGAGCTGTATTTCGGCGAAAAACCCGTCCCTCTCCGTGAACTGGCCCCCGAGCGCACCTTCACGGTGGGCAGCGCGGGCAAACGGCTGGAGGCCACCGGCTGGCGCGTGGGCTGGATTGCGTGCCCGCCGGCCAGCGCTGACCCGCACAGGGCCGCAGCCGGGGTGGCGGCCAACATCGCCGGGGTGCGCCAGCAGGGCTCGTTCTGCTCGCCCACACCCCTACAGGCGGCGGTGGCGGCGGCCCTGCCGCTGGCCCGCGCCGAGGGCTTCTACGCGGGGTTGCGGGCCGAGTACCGCGCCCGGCAGGATCTGCTGGCCGGTGGCCTGAGAGGGCTGGGCGCCACCGTGTTCCAGCCGCAGGGCACCTATTTTCTGACGGCCATTCACCCCGAGTGGCGGGCCGAGGCGCTGGTGGAACGCGGGGTCGCCGTGATTCCAGGTGAGGCGTTCTACGCGCAGCACCCGGCACCCGAGGGCCTGCTGCGAGTCGCGTTCTGCAAATCGCGCGATGAGATCGTGCAGGCCTTGGAGCGGCTCACAGCAATCACGGCGGCCACGGCGTAACCTCCTCACTCCCAACCACCGCAAGTCACCTGCATATTTGGCTCAAAGATTAGTGAGCCGTAAAGGTCTCTGGTTGTTTATGTGAAGCCCGTGACCTTTCAGCGCGAGGGTGATTCTGGATATGGTGGCTTCATGAAGAAAGTCACCCTGACCCTGCTGGCGCTCACCGCCTTTTCCACCGCCTCCGCCGCAAATTACATCGGCGGTTCCGTGGGCTCTGGCCTCAGCGTGCACTACCAGAGCGACCTGACCACCAACTCGGCCATTCGTTACGGCCTGAACCTCGACGCAGTGAACTTCAACTTCAACGCGCTGTCTGTCAACGCCTCGGTGGACTACCTGGCCGATTTCGCCGGCACTGGCCCGCTGGGCGGCTTCACCCCGTACTACGGCGTGGGCCTCAGCGCGGGCGCGGGGCTGGGCAGCAACCTGGGCCTGAGCGCGTACCCCCACGTCACCCTGGGCCTGAACTACAACATCTCCGCGCCGCTCAGCGTCTTCGTCGAGGGCAATGCCGGTCCCTACATCCGCGTCGGCAGCGGGGCCAACACCACCAACATCGGCTTCGGCAGCACCGCCCGCATCGGCCTGAACTACCGCCTGCCCTGAGCGCAGCTGCTGCCTCCCGCCCCCAGCCCGTTCATCAGCTGGGGGCTTTTTCCGTGCAGGCGTCATCCTCCGCCCCCTTCCGGCCGAACTCTCATGCCGTTCGATGGGCCGTCCCCATTCATAGCAAGAAGCGTTTCTTTTTCCCGCGCCGACTGTACAAGCAGGTGGCCGACCGTGCGTACCAGGAAAGCCCCCTTATCGTGCTGGCCGCCGAGACCAACATCCGCGCCGTGCGCAGCAACCTGCAGGGTGCGTCGGCCGCCGCCTGCAACCCCATGCGTTCTTTCGGCTTCACCGGCACGCTGTGGCGGGAGCTGAGCAAGGAGTAGGCGGGGCACCGCCAGCACGCCCCAGAAAGAAAGTCTTTCAGGTGCTGGCGCGGTCCGCAGCCCTGAGAGATTTCCCGTGGCCGCCGGGGCGCAGCGCGGTGGCCTGACCCATCAGCGGGGCCACCTCGCTTCTCTCCTGCCCACGCCCACCGTCTATAAATCTCACGGTTCACGGGGGCCGGGGCTGACACAATGGCCGGATGAATCTTGCGCCTCCCTCTGATCTGTTCGATGTCGCCATCGTCGGCGCTGGCCCGGTGGGGCTGGCCGCCGCCATCGCCTGCAAGCGCGCGGGCCTGAGCTACGTGGTGCTGGAAAAGGGCTGCGTGGTCAACGCCATTTTCGAGTACCCCACCTACATGTCCTTTTTCACCACCGCCCCCGAACTGGAAATCGGCAACCACCCGATGGTGACGGGCCACGACAAGCCGGACCGCCGCGACGCGCTGATGTACTACCGCCTGGTGGCGCAGCGCGAGGCGCTGAACGTCGCGCAGTACACCGCCGTGACGGCCGTTCACGCCGCCCCGGCGGGCTTCACCGTGGCCATCGAGCGGCGCGACGGCACGCCGGACGTGCTGGAGGCGCGGCGCGTGGTGGTGGCCACCGGCTACTACGACAATCCGCTGCACCTGGGCATTCCCGGCGAGGACGGCCCCAACGTCAGCCACTACTACACCGAGGCCCACCCCTTCATGGGCCTGAACGTGACCGTGATCGGCGCCGGCAATTCGGCCGCCGACGCGGCGCTGGACCTGTGGCGGGGCGGCGCGAACGTCACGATGGTCGTCCGGGCCCCGGAATTGAAAAGCACCATCAAGTACTGGGTCCGTCCGGATCTGGAAAACCGCATCAGGGAGGGCAGCATCAGCGCCCACTTCAACGCCCGCGTGGTGGACATCGGCCAGGACACGGTACGGGTGGAAGGTCAGGACGGCGAGACCTTCGAGCTGCCCACCCATTTCACCTTCGCGCTGACCGGGTACCGCCCGGACCTGTCGTTCCTGGGGGGGCTGAATCTGGCCCAGCAGCCCGACGAGTGTCTGGTGCTGGACGGGCACTATCAGAGCAGCGTGCCGGGTCTGTTCGTGGTGGGCAGCGCGGGCTTTGCGGGCAAGACCAACCAGGTGTTCATCGAGAACGGACGCCACCACGCCGATCTGGCGGTGGCCGAGATCGAGCGCCAGCTGGCGGGTCACGCGGAGTTGCAGCCTCAGTAGTGCCTCTTTTTCGCGGTGGCGCTGGGCCGGAACTCACTGGCCCGGTCCAGCGCCACCGCAACGGCAACCATCACCTGAGGTGACTAACCCTGCCCCAGTGCCCCCAGCACCTCTGCCTCTCTCTGCGGTGTCAGCGCGTACTGGAGGCCCGCGTCCCTGCTCCAGGCCCGCGTGTCCTGCGCCGTGACCAGCGGATCGGTCAGGGTCAGGCCCGCCGCCAGCGCCCTGGCCGGGTCGACATCCATCAGGCCGCCCTGTTCGCCACCCGCCGGCACGTAGACAGGCAGTTCGCGGGAGCTCAGCCCACTGGCCTTCTGCGCCTGTGCGTCCACCCACACCGGATCAGTGACGCCCAGCAGGACCATGAAATCGGCCCAGCCCAGTCTCGGCCCGGCCAGATTGAAGATGCCGTCGATGCCGTGCTCGACCACCCGAACCGTGAAGCGCGCCAGATCACGGGCATCGATGACCTGCAAAAAATCCGAGCCGTCGCCGGGGGCCAGCACGGCCCCACCACGCGCGGCGCGGTCCCCCCAGTACGGGTAACGCGCGGTGTGATCGAAGGGGCCGGCCACGATCTGCGGGCGCAGCACCGTGGAATGCCCGCCGTAGACTTCATGCACGATGTTCTCGCAGGCCACTTTCAGGGGGCCATAGGTTGCGCCCGACACCTCGGTCACGTCCTCGGCGGTGGGCGCGGACAGCGGATCGTCCTCGCGCACCGGGTGGCGGCCCGGCTCGGCGTAGACGCTGACGGTGCTGATAAAGACGTAGCGCCCCACCCGGCCCTGCAACCCCTCCGCACTCGCGCGCACCTGCCTGGGCGTGTAGCCGCTGACGTCCACGCAGGCGTCCCACTCCCGGCCGTCCAGGGCAGCCAGACCCGCCGGGCCGTCGTCGCGGTCGCCGTGCACGCGCTCAACCATTGCAGGCAGCTCGTCCTTCGACTTCCCGCGTGTCAGCACCGTGACCGCGTGGCCCGAGTCCACAAACGCCTCCACGATGTGCCGCCCCACGAACTGCGTGCCGCCCAGAATCAGGATGTTCATGCCCCCACCATAGAGCGGGCACAATAGGACGCATGAAAGTTCGCTTCACCAACCGGGGCGTTCGCGTCCGTATCGATGATCTGCAGCTCGCGGCGCTGGAGCGGGGCGAGGGGCTGACGCTCGAAACACGCTGGGAGGGTGGAGGCTGGGCGCTTAGCCTCGATCCGCTGTCAGACGGCGTGTCGGGTGCTGGCGGTGGGCTGAGGGTCGGCCTCAGAAAGCTCCTGCCCCAGCTGACCGATCCGGCCCACGAGGGCGTCATGTTGGAGGGGCCGCCGCGGGTGGACGTGGAGAAAGATTTCGGGCCTCAACATGCCTGAAGCGGCCTAGCGCCGCGCCCAGCGCCCCCCGACCTCCTCGGCCAGACCCATCAGTTGCAGCATGACCAGCGCGGTCTGCAGGTCTGGCAGCGGCAGGCCCGTTCCAGCCTGAAGATCGTCCAGGGTGGCGGGGGCACCCAGGGCAGCCAGCACGCGGGTCTGCTCGGGCGGCAGATCCGGTACGGGAGCGGCGGGCGCCTGACCCCAGCCCAGCTCGTCCAGCACGTCCTGGGCCGATTCGGTCAGAACCGCGCCGTCGCGAATCAGGGCGTGGGGGCCGGCGGCGCGGGGATCGCCGGCCCGGCCCGGCACCGCGAACACCGTGCGTCCGCATTCCAGCGCGTGGGTGGCCGTGATCAGCGAACCGGACTTGCGTTCGCCCTCCACCACCAGCGTCCCGGCGGACAGGGCCGCGATCAGGCGGTTGCGCGTCGGAAAGTGGTGCTGGGCCGGGCCGGTGTCCAGCGGATACTCGCTGAGCAACGTCAACCGTTCGGCCAGGGCGCTGTTCTCGCGGGGGTAGATCACGTTCACGGCGCTGCCCAGCACGCCGATGCTGTGGCCCCCGGCCTCCACCGCCGCCCCGTGCGCCGCCGTGTCGACGCCGCGCGCCAGACCGCTGACCACCACCACGCCCGCCCGTGCCAGATCGCCCGCAATGCGGCGCGTCAGGCTGATGGCGTGGGGGCTGGCCGCCCGCGTGCCCACGATGCCGACCGCATACGGCACGACCGCCAGCTCCGGCAACTCGCCCCGCACCCACAGCACCGGCGGCGGGTCTCCCAGGGCCTCCAGGGCCGCCGGATAGCCGTCCAGGCCCCGGCCCAGCAGGGTCACGCCCATACGCCCGGCCCTGGCCAGTTCGGCCTGCGCGCCGGCGGCCGCCTTGGCGTGGCCCATGCCCGCAACACTTCGGGCGTCCAGGCCCGGCACGTCGCGCAGTCGGGTGAGCGGCGCGCTCAGGGCAGCCTGCGCACTGCCAAAATGCCGCCGCAACGCCTCAATCCGGCGCGGTCCCAGGTTCGGCGTCAGGCGCAGGGTCAACAGGGCCAGCAGTTCGGAAATGTCGTCGATGGGCGCGGCACGGGTCACCCTGTCAGGATAGGCAGTGACACTTTCAGCTTCCTTTCCGGCCCCGCTTCAGACGGGTGGCGGCCCTTCCCCGTCGGGTGGACATTCACACTTCGGCCGCATTCCGGGTCAGTCCTCGTCGCCCAGCGCCGCACCGGGAATGGTCAGCACGAACTCCGCCCCGCCCTGCGGGTGGGTGCCGCCGCTCAGGCCGCCGCCGTGCATCACTGCAATCTGGCGCGACACGCTCAGGCCCAGCCCGCTGCTGCCCGCGCCGCTGACGAACGGCTCGAAGATGCGCTCCCCCAGTTCGGGCGGCAGGCCGGGACCGCTGTCGCGCACCGTGAAGGTCATGTGGTCCGCCGTCTCGGCCAGGGTCAGCGTGACGCTCCCCTCCGGCCCGGCGGCGCGGCGGGCGTTGGCCAGCAGGTTGCGGACGGCCTGGGTCAACCGGTCGGGATCGCACAGGATGCCGCCGGTCCAGTCGCCCATGAAGTCGGTGCCGGGCACCAGCCGTTCCAGCCGCTCCTGCAGGGTCCGCGCCGGAATGTAGTGCCACGCCAACTTCAGCTCCAGCTGCCCGCGTGCCAGCTGCATCAGGTCCTGGGTGGTAAAGGTCAGCTCGTCGGCCACCAGGGCGGCGCGGCGCACCTCGGGATCGTCGGTGCGCTGTTCGGCGCGGCGCAGGCTGGCCTTCAGGACGGTCAGCGGCGCCCCCAGCTCATGCACGATCTGGCCCAGCAACTGCTTCTCGCGGGCCTGCCCGGCCTCGATGCGGACCAGCAGGCGGTTGATGGCGCTGAGCAGGCGGTGCACCTCGTCCTCGCGGGCCGGCAGCGGCAGCGTGGCCAGGCTGCGCGTGGGGTCGATCTGATCGGCCAGGTTCGCCGCGCCCTGCAGGCCTGCCAGCGCCCGGCGGCCCACCCACCAGCCCACCACCAGCAGAATCAGCGGCGTGCACACCAGCGCGATCAGCAGGGCGCTGATGGCACTCTGGCGGGCAGAGACCAGATCATCCTCTGGCAGGCCCACCCACAGCGTGCCGAACGCCCCTGCCTCGCGCCGCACCGCCCGCACCGGGGTGTCCCCGATGTTGACCCGCGACTGGTTCCCGAAAGGATCGCGCGTTTTCTCGAATACCCGCAGAATCGGGCTGGCCGCCACCACCGTGCCGTCACCGTCAATCAGCATGGTGTAGGCGTTGGCCCCGCCTGCCGTCTTGCCCAGGCCCGCGCCGGGATTGGCAAAGGCCTCGGCCAGCGTGTCGGCGCGGTCATTCAGGCGGGCGTTGAACTGCTGGTCCATACGCGACAGCAGCAGCGACACCACGCCCAGACTGATCAGCATGATCAGCGCCAGCGCCAGCAGGCTGTAGGTGGCCGCCAGCCGGAAACGCAGACTGTGGCGCCACGCCACCCGCGCCGAGGACAATCCGGCTCCCGGTATCAATACGGCGCCCCGCCGCGAGGGTGCGGTGGGCACGTTCGGGGCAGGGCGCGGGGGCAGGGGCATGCTCAGGCTTGCAACACGTAGCCGACGTTGCGGATGGTGCGAATCTTCAGGTCACTGTCGGACTGCTCCAGCTTCTTGCGCAGCTGCGAGATCCGGACCTCCACGCTGTTGCTGTTGGGGGTCTCCCAGCCGTACAGGTGAGACTCAATATCGGCCCGCGAGAAGACCCGCTCGGGCGTGCGCATCATCAGTTCCAGGATGCGCGCCTCGTGCTCGGTCAGGTTGATGCTCTTGTCGTTCACCGTCAGCAGCAGGCTGGAGGTGCTGAGGCTGGTGTTGCCCAGGTTCACGCCGGTGCCGGCAGCGGTGCGGCGCAGCAGGGCGGTGATACGGGCGTCGAGTTCCGGCATGGCAAACGGCTTGGTCAGGTAGTCGTCTGCCCCGGCATTCAGCCCGGCCACACGCTCCTGCACGCCGCTGCGGGCCGACAGCACCAGCACCGGGGTGCTGCTGTACTGCCGCAGCGCCTGCACCAGATCCAGGCCGTCGCCATCGGGCAGGTTCAGGTCCAGCAGGATCAGTTGTGCGCTGTGCATACCCAGCCACGACTGCGCGTCCCGCAGGGTGGCAGAGTGGTGCACCTGATAGTCGCCGGACAGGTACTCCTTGAGCAGCGGCCCGAGGTGTGGATCGTCTTCTACAACCAGAATCTGCGCCAGCATGGGGTCTCCTTGGGGTCAAACGGGTGCTACTTGCCTTCCTTGGCAGCGTTGTCTCTGAACGGGGTCTCGGCGTTCCTCAGGCCCGGCAGGCTCAGCGACTGTCCGGCCGGCTGAGCACTGAGGGTGAGTTTGTAGGGCAGCAGAAACTTACCCAGGGTCAGGGTGGTGTTCGCGCTGCGGTCCGCCGCGGCAGAGGCCGCGCTGGCCGGCACCTGCAACGTCAGCTGGCCCTTGCTGAGGGTGCCGTTGTAGCTGCTTTTCAGGCCGGGGAAGGTCACGCGCGCCTTTTCCTCGTCGGTCTGGGCAAACAGCACCACCACCGGGCCGTCATAGTCACCGACAAACTGCATGACCAGCTTGCTGCCGCTGCTCTCGCCGTCTCCCACCTTGGTCTGCAACTCGCGGTCCCAGACCTGCACCTTCAGCGCCCCGGCCGCAGGGGCCAGGGCTGTCAGGCACAGCAGGAAAAACAGAATGCGGGTCATCATGGCAGTGTAACGAAGTCTCCTGGGTGGGGGGGCGGGAACGGAGAAGCCTGGTGGGCCCTCCTGCCGCCTCACTTTATTCTTTCAAGCTGATGCGCCCTTGACGAATCACGGGCGCACCTTTAGATCAGCTTGTAGATCAGCCTGGGATGCTGTGAGGCCCATTGAGGCAGCGGGCCGGGAGAGTCACATCGCTTCCAGCATCAGCCGGTCGGGGTTTTCCAGCAGGCGGATCACTTCCTTGCAGAAGCGGGCGGCCTCCGCGCCGTCCACCAGACGGTGATCGAACGACAGGCTCAGGTACATCATATGCGCCACGACGATGTTGTCATGCTCGTCCACGATGGGGCGCTTGACGATGCTGTGGATGCCCAGAATGGCGGCGTCGGGAACGTTGATGATCGGGAACGAGAACAGCGCCCCGATCGAGCCGATGTTGGTGATCGAGAAGGTGCTGCCCGCCAGTTCGTCCGGGGCCAGCTTGCCGGCCGAGGCGCGGCCCGCCAGATCAACGACCTCACGCGCCAGCTCGAAGATGCTTTTCTGGTTCACGTCCTTAAGCACCGGCACGGTCAGGCCCGCGTCGGTGGCGACCGCCATGCCCATGTGGTAGTAGCGCTTCTGCACGATCTCGCCGCTGGCCTCGTCGAAGGACGTGTTCAGGCTGGGGTACTTCTTGAGGGCCGCCGTGACTGCCTTGAAGATGAACGGCAGGTACGACAGCTTCACGCCCGCCGCCGCCGCCTCACCCTTGACCCGGCCCCGGAACTCCACCAGCTTGGTCAGGTTCACCTCGTCCACGGTCAGCGTGCGGACGGTGTACAGGTGGCTGGCCTGCATCTGGTTGCTGATGGCCCGGCGCATGCCCCGCAGCGGGACGCGGTCTTCCAGGTGCTCGTAGCCCTTGGGCGTGCGGTACTGCACGGGCGCGACAGGCATGCCGCCTGCCCCCTTGGCGGCAGGCTGGGGTGGGCTGGCCGGAGTCGGGGCAGCCTGAGCCTGGGTCTGAGGGGCCTGGGCCGGCGGCTGAGGCGCGGCGGCCTGCGCGGCCCCACCCTGCCCATGCGCCGTCACGTCCTGCACGCGGATGCGCCCGTTGGGGCCGCTGCCCTGCACCTGCGCCAGATCGATGCCCATCTCGCGGGCCAGCTGGCGAGCGGCAGGAACGGCGAGGACGCGGCCATCGGCACGGGCTGGGGCGGGCGGCGCAGGCTCGCGGTTCAGCGTGCCTGTCCCGGCAGTAGAGCTGCCCGGCGCACCGCTGCCGCTGCGGCTGCCCAGCCCCTGCACCTTCACCTGCTCGTCCGAGGCAAAGGCCTTGAACAGGCTGCTGGAATCGTCGTCGGCCCCGCCCTTCATGTGGCCCGCCTCCACGATGCTGCCGCCCTGGTCCTCCTGGGCAATCTGCTCGCGTTCCTCCTGCGCCTGGGGAGGCAGCTGGGCGTCGGCGGTCGTGGGATTCTCGCCGCTGTCCTGAATGGCCTGGGTGGCGCTGGGCTGCGTTGACGCGGCAGCCTCGCCGCCCTCATCAATCAGGGCGATGACGGCGTGAACAGCCACCACGTCGCCCTCCTGGGCCATGCGCTTGCTCAGGATGCCCGCCGCCGGGCTGGGCAGTTCCACCGTTACCTTGTCAGTCATGACCTCGCACAGCGGCTGTTCCAGGGCAATGGTGTCGCCCTCCTCCACCAGCCATTTCAGGATTTCGCCTTCGACAACACTCTCGGCCAGTTCAGGAAGCAGAATTTCTTTCACGGATTACCTCGGAGATGGGATGGGGCTTATGGGGTGCGGACAAATTTCGGGAGGGAGACTAGGGGGTGGGACGCCTGCCCTCCCCTACCCGTTCAGGAAGGCCCGCAGGACGCCGTACAGCATCAGCACGCCGCCCAGCACCTGAATCCAGCGTTCGCCCTTCGCGTACCGGTAGGCGCTGAGGCCCAGCGCAACAAACATCACGCCGATGCTCAGGCTCTGCCACGGCTGCGGCAGCTTGCCCGCCACGGCGTACACGCCGAAGCCGATCATCAGGCCAAGGGTGCCCAGCAGCGGGCGCAGCAACTCCGGGTTCAGCTTGGGCTTCATGGGCGCAGCCTAACGCGGGAGGCAGGGGCGTTAATAGTTCAGGGCCTGCACGCAGGCCGCCGTGATGCGGTTGGGGCCGGGCAGGTAGACCTTGTCCTGCACGTAGGGATACGGCGTGTCAAAACCCGCCACCTGACCGACGGGGGCCAGCAGCGAGTCGAAGGCGGCGGCCTGAATGCTGTAGGCCACCTCACCCATGAAGTTGCTGATGCGCGGCGCCTCGCTGACCAGCACGGCGCGGCCCGTCTTCTGCACGCTGGCCACCACCAGCTCCTTGTCCCAGGGCACAAGGCTGCGCAGATCAATGACTTCCACGCTGACGCCCTCGGCGGCCAGCGCGTCGGCGGCGCGTTCCAGATCCGGCATCACGCCGCCGTAGCCGATCAGGCTCAGGTCCGTGCCCTCGCGGCGGATAACGGCCTCGCCAATCCTGACGATGTAGTCGTGGCCCGGCACCTCGCCCTTGGAGGCACGGTACAGCCGCTTGGGCTCAAAGAAGATCACCGGGTCTTCTCCGCGAATGGCGGCCTTCAGCAGCCCCTTGGCGTCGTAGGGCGTGCTGGGCATCACCACTTTCAGGCCCGGCGTGTGGGTGTAGTAGCTCTCGGGACTCTGGCTGTGGTGGTGCCCGCCCTTGACGCCGCCGCCAGACGGCGTGCGGATCACCAGCGGCGCGGTGTACTGCCCGCCGCTGCGGTAGCGCATCTTGGCCGCCTGACTGATGATCTGGTCAAAGCCCGGCCCCATGTAATCGGCGAACTGGATCTCGGCCACGGGCCGCAGCCCGCGCACCGCCATGCCTACCGCCGCGCCCACGATGCTGGCCTCGCTGAGGGGGGTGTCGAACACGCGGTCCTTGCCGAAGGTGGCCTGCAGGCCTGCCGTCGCCATGAACACGCCGCCGCGGGCGCCCACGTCCTGCCCGAACAGCACCACGCGGCTATCGCGCTCCATCTCCTCGTGCAGCGCCTCGGTCACGGCGGTAATCAGGTTGATGGTGCGGGGTTCGGCGGCGGGCATGTCCTGTCTCTCCTGGGTGGCGATCATCGGCTGCCCCCTTCCTGCTCGGCACGCATCATGGCGGCCTCCTCGCGCAGGTGGGCGGGCATGTCGGAATAGACGTCCTCGAACATGATGCGCCAGTCCGGCTGCCCGGTGGCCTCGGCGCGGATAACCTGCTCGTCGACCTCCCGGTGAACGGCGGCGATCATGGCCGCGCGTTCCTCGGACTCAATGGGATGGCCCAGATGCTCCAGCAGTTTCTCGACACGCACCACCGGATCACGGCCCAGCCACTCCTGCACTTCCTCGCGGGTGCGGTAGTTCTTCTCGGCGTCGGCGTCGGCGTTGCTGTGCGAACCGACGCGGTAGGTCAGGCACTCCACCAGCGCGGGGCCGTTGCCGGCACGCACCCACCCGGCAGCGTGCGTGCAGACCTCCATGACCGCCACGATGTCGTTGCCGTCCACGTAGAAACCGGGCATGCCGTAGGCCTTGGCCTTGATATGGATGTTCTCGCTGGCGGTCTGGCCGCGCAGGTTGGTGCTGATGGCCCACTGGTTGTTCTCGCAGACGAACAGGCACGGCGCGGCCATCGCCCCGGCCATGTTCATCCCGGCGTGCCAGTCGCCTTCGCTGGTGGCCCCGTCCCCAAAGGTGCAGACGGTGATCTCGTCGGTGCCCAGGTACTTCTGCGCCATCGCAGTGCCGGTGGCGGGCGGCACCTGGTTGGCAATGGAGCTGCTGATCGACACGAAGTTCTGCTTGCGGGCGGCGAAGTGGTGCGGCATCTGGCGGCCCCGGCTGGGATCGGAGTTGCTGCCCAGGCACTGGCTGATCAGCTCAAACATCGGCACGCCCAGCGCCAGCGCCAGCGTGTGATCGCGGTAGTACGGCCAGACCCAGTCGTGGCCGGGGCGCACCGAGTGCGCCAGCCCCACCTGGGTGGCCTCCATGCCGCTGGACTGCGCGTAGAAGGTCGTGCGCCCCTGCCGCAGCAGCGTGATTAGCTTGCGGTCGAACTCGCGGGCCCGCAGCATCACGGCGTGCAGCTCACGCAGGCGTTCGGGGGTGTAGGCGGCTGGCAGGGGCTGAACAGGCAGGCCGTCCTCGCCCACGTAGCGGATCGGTTCGGCAGTGAAAGGCTGAATACCCGCAGTAGCAAGGGATTCAACCGGAGGGGATGTGGTCATTTGAGGCGGGCCTCCTGTACGGGCGGCAGAGCGCCCAACCTGCTCTGCCATCGGCGGAATATGTCTAACTGATGTCTAACCTAACGGGCGTTAGGCATTCTAGCCGCTGGACATAGGCAAGAGAGGAGACGGCTCTGTCCATTCACCCCGGACGATGCTGGACCAGGGGTGGTACTTCAGGGTTGAAAACTCTGATCAGTGGGCGAAAAACACCAGGTCGCCAGGAACGTAATCGGGCACAGCCCTCCCCTCCCCTGCGGGAGCCAGGGTCTCCAGGATCCGCCGGGCCTCGGTCAGATAGGCGGCGAAGGGCACATTCTCCTCAGCCGTCAGCGGGCGCTGTTCCCCGAACAGGTCCAGCGGGGCCTCGTCCTGCGCGTGGGTCCACGCCCCGCTCATCCAGTCAAAATCGTACAGGGGCAGGAAGCGCGCGCCGTGCTCGGCCACGAATTCGATGGCGCTCAGCAGGAACTCCACCTCCTCATCGCTGGCCCAGGGCGCCAGGTTCAGGCGGGTCCAGCCGGGCTTGAGTCCGTCGATGTTGGACAGCGCACACTGCATGTAGCGCTCGCTGCGCTCGTCGTCGATGTCCAGCAGCACATGTCCGTAGGGACCGGCACAGGCGCAGCCGCCCCGGGCCTGAATGCCGAACAGGTCATTGAGCAGCCGGACCACCAGCCGCGGGTGCAACATGGTGCCGCCCTCGGTGCGAATCAGGAAAGAGAGAAAGGCCAGACGCTGGGCGTGGGGGTTGCCCAGCAGCTTCACCCTTTCATTGCGGCCCAGCCGCTCCAGCGCCCGCGCGAACAGCTCGTGCTCCCGCGCTGTCAGGGCATCGACGCCCAGTTCCTCCTTGACCTTGAAGGCCAGTGCAGTGCGGACCTTGCCCAAAATCGCGGGGGTGCCGGCGTCCTCACGGGCCTCGATGTCCTCGATGTACACCTGTCGGGTGCGGCTCACGTAGCGCACCGTGCCGCCCCCTGCCGTGCTGGGGACGTTCAGATGATACAGATGCTCCTGGAAACACAGCAGACCCGGTGTTCCCGGCCCCCCCACGAATTTATGGGGGCTGAGGAACACGGCGTCGTAGCCGTCCGGCCTGCCCGGCTTCATGTCGATCTTCACGTAGGGACCGCTGGCGGCAAAGTCGAAGAAGGCATAGGCCCCGTGCTGGTGCAGAATCCGCGCCACCGTGCGGGTGTCGGTCAGCAGGCCGGTCACGTTGCTGGCGGCGCTGAACGAGCCGATCTTGGGGCGGCGGGCGTACTGCGGTGACTTGAGCGCCCCTACCAGCGCGTCGAGGTCGAGGTTGCCCCGCTCACACAGCGGCAGTTCGACCACCTCGGCCAGCGTCTCGCGCCAGCTGACCTCGTTGCTGTGGTGTTCGTAGGGGCCGACGAACACCACCGGGCGCTCGTGTTCCGGCATGGAGGCCAGCACCGTGGCGCGGTAATCGCTGCAGACGGTCAGGCCCAGAATGTCCTGAATGCGCCGCACCGCCGCCGTGCTGCCCGAACCGCAGAACACCAGCTTGCATGTCGCGTCGCCGCCCAGTTGCCCCCGGATGTAGTCGGCGGCCTGGTGGCTCATGTGGGTGCTGTGCGCTCCGGTGGCGCTGTCCTCGGTGTGGGTGTTGGCGTACAGGGGCAGGGCCAGCGTCATGACCCTCTCCTCCACGCTGCGCAGCGCCCGTCCGGAGGCCACGTAATCCGCGTAGGTCACCCGCCGCTCTCCGAAAGGCGTGCGAATCACGGCGTCAGTTCCGATCAGATCGGCCCGGAGAGTGGTGAAGTCCATGCCTGATTGTAGGAGCTTCCTGATCTAAAGGCCAGATAAAGGTGTGAGACCCGTCCGCTCACGCAGCCTGCACCGGGGGTTTTCCGGCGGTTGTCCCGCGATCCGGGTCACCGTCACCGCTGGACGCGCCAGATACACTTGGGCCGATGAGTGGCTGGAATGTGATTGTAATCGGTGGAGGCCACGCGGGCCTGGAGGCGGCGTGGGCCGCCGCCAAATTTTCACGGGTGGGCCTGCTGGTGGGTAACCCGGCAACGGTGGGCCGCATGCCGTGCAACCCGGCGGTGGGCGGTCCCGGCAAGAGCCAGCTGGTGTTCGAGATTCAGGCGCTGGGCGGCCTGATGGGCCGGCTGGCCGACGACACCGCGATCCACACCCGCGTGCTGAACGCCAGCAAGGGGCCCGCTGTCCAATCGCTGCGGGTGCAGAACGAACGCGACGCCTACGCCGAACACGCCCAGGACGTGATCTTCAGCCAGCCTGAGATCGACGTCATCCGCGGCGAGGCGGCCGATCTGGAGGCAGACGGTCGTGGCGGCTGGCTGGTCGTGACCACCGATGGGCGGCGTCTCCCCTGCCGCAGCGTGGTGGTTGCGGCGGGAACGTTCATGCGGGCGGTGACGTGGTATGGCCGCCAGTCCCGCGCCGAGGGGCGGCAGGGCGAGCCGCCGTCGCGCTTCCTGTCCGCGCCGCTGGAACGGGCCGGGCATGTCCTTAAACGCTTCAAGACCGGCACGCCGCCGCGCGTCCGCGCCGATTCAGTGGATTTTTCCAGCCTGCTGGAGGTTCCCGCCGACCCCCAGCCGCGCGGCTTTACCGGCACGCCCGGCCCACGCGCCCAGGAGTCCCCCACCTGGCAGACCCACACCACCCCCCAGACCCACCAGCTGATTCACGAGAACCTGCAGGAATCGCCGATGTTCTCCGGCGACATCGAGGGCCGGGGGCCGCGCTACTGCCCCAGCATCGAGGACAAGGTGGTCCGCTTTGCCCACCATGACCGCCACCTGCTATTCGTCGAGCCGGACGGCATCCAGACCAGCGAGGTCTACTTGCAGGGCTTCAGCTCCGCGCTGCCGCCGTATCTTCAGGACCAGCTGGTGCGGACCCTGCCGGGGTTTGAACATGCGGTGGTGCAGCGTTACGCCTACGCGGTGGAGTACGACGTGGTGGACTCCACCGAGCTTACCTTGAACATGGAGTCTCGGCGGCTGCCCGGCGTCTTTACCGCGGGCCAGATCAACGGCACCAGCGGCTATGAGGAGGCGGCGGCGCAGGGGCTGGTGGCCGGAACAGCAGCGGCCCGCCGCGCACTTGAGCTCACCACTGAGCCTCTGGGACGGGACACCGGATACATAGGGGTTCTGATGGACGATCTGGTATTCAAGAGCAGCGATGAGCCCTACCGGATGATGACCAGCCGCGTTGAGCACCGGTTGCTGGTGCGCCAGGACAACGCCGATGAGCGCATGACCCCGCTGGGTCACCGGCTGGGACTGGTCAGCGACACTGAGCTGCGCCGGATCGAGGCCAAATATGAGCGCGTTGCCGCCGGCATGCAGGCCCTCACCAGTCAGCGCAGCGGGGGGCAGCGTGGCGACGCTTGGCTTCGCCGCCCGGAGTTCAGCCTGCCAGACGTCGAGGCGCTGGGCATCTCGCTGAACGCGGAGCTGGACGCCAGCGAGCGCGAGGCCATCGAGATTCGCGTCAAATACGCCGGCTACATCGCCCGCGCCCGCCAGCAACTGGGGGCGGAGGACCGCGCCCGTGACCTGCGGCTGGATGGTCTGGACTACGCGGCGATACCATCCCTGTCCAATGAAGCCCGGGAAAAACTGGGCAGAAGCCGCCCCGATACCTTGGAGCAGGCGGCACGTCTCTCCGGGGTGCGCCACGCGGACATCGGGGCGCTGCTGGTTCACCTCAAAAAGCGCGGCGTTTCACGGGAAACTTGACGGTGAAACAAGCAGGAGAGTAGGAGACAAATTGGATCTACCCCACCCAATTCGAGCTGCTTGACTGTAACCCGCGTTTCACGGGAAACTTGACGGTGAAACAATGGAGGGGCAGGATTGAATACTTTTGAAGAGGGCCTGTTGCTGGGCATTCTGATTGGCGAGGGACATTTCGGCGGGGATGGAAAACAGCCCCAGATCACGCTGCGAATGCATACGCGACATCAGGCGCTGTTTGAAACGATGCTCCGGCTGTGTCCGGGGTCCAAACTGTACGGCCCCTACGAGCACGGTGGTCGCAGCTACTTTCAGTGGATGGCGCGGGGGCAGGTGCTGCGTGAAACCCTGTTGCCGCTGCTGGACCGCCTGCCGCTGCGCGACATCGATACGCATGTGTATGAGCGGTATGCCGACATGAAAGAGAGGTACCACCTGTGAACCGCGACGGACTGGACTTGCTGCAACGCGGCGCTGCACTGCTGGAGCTGGACCTTACCGCCCAGTTGCCCGCCTTCGAACACCTGTTTTCGCTGCTTCAGGCCGGCAACGAACGCCTGAACCTCACGGCCCTCAAAACTGAGGAAGATATTGTCCTCAAGCACTTTGTGGACTCCCTGACCTGCCTGCGCGGCGGATATCTGGAAGGTGAACTGAAGGTGCTGGACCTGGGGACCGGCGCCGGATTCCCCACCTTTCCCCTGGCCCTGGTGAGGCCCAACCTGCACTTCACAGCAGTGGATTCGATTCGCAAGAAGATCGACTTTGTGCGCGATACGGCGACGCAGCTCAGCCTTCCCCAGGTCACGCCGCTGGTGGGGCGGGCCGAAATGCTGGGACGCAGCCCGGACCACCGGGAACGTTATGACCGTGTGGTGGTCCGGGCGGTGGCCTCCCTGCCGGTGCTGGCGGAACTGGCCCTGCCTCTCTTGCGTGAGGGTGGCCTGCTGGTGGCACAAAAAGGAGCCATCACTGCCGAGGAGCTGAATGCTGGGCGCCGCGCGGCAGGAGAGGTGCGCGGCAAGGTGCAGGTGGTTGATCCGTTTGACCTGCCCATCCTGGGAGACGCGCGAACCCTGATTGTCATTGAGAAACTTGGGCCGACGCCGTCGAAGTACCCACGGCGCGCGGGGGTACCCACCGCCCAGCCGCTGTTCTGGACCCCGCCGCCCAGGACAGCACGCTAAAGTGGGGGCAAAGGTGAGGTTGACTTGATGGGAGACGGACAGAACAGACGGCTGCACGAGGCCGGGCCGGCAGACAGGAGGGCGCAATGAAGGTACTGGGGCTGGTCAACCAGAAGGGCGGGGTAGGCAAGACCACCACCGCCATCAATCTGGCCGCCTACCTCGCAGCGGGGGGGCGGCGGGTGCTGCTGCTGGACATGGACCCCCAGGGCAACGCCACCAGCGGCCTGGGCCTGCGCGGCGCGGAGGTAGGGCTATACGAGGCCCTGGAAGACCCGGCCCGCGCCGCCGAATGCATCCGGTCCACCAATCAATCGGGTCTGGACCTGCTGCCCGCGACCCCTGACCTGGCCGGGGCAGGGGTGGAGCTGGCCGACGATCCGGACGCCCTGGGCCGTCTGCTGGGCCATCTGACGCAGTACGACCTGGTGCTGGTGGACGCGCCGCCCTCGCTGGGGCCACTAACGGTGAACGTGCTGGCCGCTGCCGACGCCCTATTGATTCCCCTGCAGGCCGAGTACTACGCGCTGGAAGGGCTAGCCGGGCTGATGGAGACGGTGGAGCGGGTCCAGGGCGGCCTCAACCCCCGGTTAAAAGTGCTGGGCGTGGTACTGACCATGTTTGACGGACGCACCAATCTGGCCCAGGAGGTCGAGACGATGGTGCGTCAGCACTTCGGTGATCTGGTGTTCTGGTCCGTGATCCCGCGCAATGTGCGGCTCTCGGAAGCGCCCAGCTTTTCCAAGCCGATCAACGCCTTTGCGCCGCTGTCCAGCGGGGCCGCCGCCTACAAACGGCTGGCCGAGGAGGTGATGTCCCGTGTCGAGAAAATCTAGCCTGGGCCGGGGCCTGGACGCCCTGCTGGCCCGCCCGGTGACGGACACGGCCCCACCGGGCAGCGCCGGGGGCGTGCAGACCCTCAACATTGACCGCATCGTGCAGGCGGGCTATCAGCCGCGTCAGGTTTTCGAACCGGGCTCGCTGGCCGAACTGGCCCAGAGCATCCGTGAGAAGGGCATCATCCAGCCGTTGCTGGTGCGCCCACGCGGCGAGGCCTTCGAGATCGTGGCCGGCGAGCGGCGCTGGCGGGCCAGTCAGCTCGCTGGACTGACCGAGTTGCCGGTGATCATCCGCGATCTGGGGGACCGCGAAGCCCTGGAAATCGCCATCGTCGAGAACCTGCAGCGCGAGGATCTGGGGCCACTGGAAGAGGCGCGGGCCTATCAGGCCCTGCTGGACCAGGGCCTGAACCAGGAGGGGGTGGCGCAGGCAGTGGGCAAGGGCCGCAGCACCGTGTCCAACGCCCTGCGCCTGCTGACCCTGGGCGAGGGGGCCCTGCGCGCCCTGGACAGCGGCAAGATCAGCGCCGGTCATGCCCGCGCCATCCTGGCCCAGGCGGACGGGGACCGCGCCTGGGCACTGGAACAGATCACCACGCGAGGCCTGAGCGTACGCGAGGCCGAGGCGCTGCGCCGCGAGGGCAGGCCCCGGGCCGGTGCCCCGGTCAAGGTCAACCCGCCGCGCACCTACCGTCAGCTGGAGCTGGACCTGAGTCGACGCACCGGTACCCGCGTCCGCATCACCGGCGAGGGCAAGGGGAAAGTAGAGCTGAATTACGCTTCGCGTGAGGAACTTGACCGGCTGCTGAACCTGCTGGGTTTTGAGGCCGAGTAGCAGGAATCACCGGTAGAGGAAAAAGGGGAGACGGAGAGGTTGGAACGCCTCTCCCTCCTGCTTTGCCCCTCTCTTTCCCGTCAGCGGGCCTTGCCCACCAGAAAGATGTTCGGCCAGGGGCGGTAACTGCTCTTGAGGATGTCCTGCTTGAAAGCCTTGCCATCCCGTACAAACTTGCGGGTGACCTCAATCACCGCCCCCGGAGCCGCCCAGTCTATCTGCTTGCGCTGACCGGCAGGCAGGCTGGCGTCGGGAATCAGGCGGTCCGCAGGTGAGGGGGTAGAACTGAGCGTGTTCGGCTTGCCGATCTCCACCGTGAAGTCCCGCGCCTTGCCAAAGACGCTGACGCTCAGGGTGGCCGCCTCATCGTCCCACTCGGTCTGGAACCACAGCGCGCCGCCAGTGTCGTTGGCAAATTTGAGGTCAAGGCTGGGCTGGTAGATGGTAGCATCCAGGCCCTGCGGATCGTAGTAGTGCACCTGATAGGAGTGGTTTTGCCGCTGGGCAATCGGCAGGCCTGCGCCGTACAGGGTGCGGAAGACGGTGGTGCTGACCTGACAGATGCCGCCGCCGACACCACTGGCCGTGCGGTCCCCGGCGATAACCAATCCAGCCACGTAGCCGTTCCCCGCCGTGATCGGGCCGATGAATCCGTTGAAGGAAAACACCTTCCCCTCAAACAGGCGGTCACGGAAGTTGCGGGCGCCCACGTGGATATTGGTCACCCGGTCGGCGCTGCTGCCGTAGTAATTGGTCTCGCCAGTGCCCAGGTGCGCGGTAATTCCCCTGGACAGAAAGTAGTCCAGCGTGCGCGTAGGAGGCGTCTGACCACTGACCACCACGCTGGCCTTGACGCCTCTAGGATCCTGGATGGCCGCAAGGACGCTGGCGCGCGTAGCCTCCAGATCGATTTTCAGGGCGTTGCGCTGCACCACTGCCCAGCCATCCCACAGCTGCTCGAAACGGGCGTCCTGGGCCTTGCCGGTCAGCCCATCCACGAACGCCTTGAGGTCGGCATCCAGACTGACGGTGATCTCCCCGCTCTGGCGGATCAAGGCCATGCGTGGCCCGGGAATGGTCAGGGTGCGGGTCAGCGGAACCGTGGTCTTCTTGCCGTTCACCAGGGCCGGGATGGTGGTTTCCACGTTGATCAGCAGCGGGGCCTTGAACGCTGGAGCCTTGACGGGTGGAGGGGCAATGGGCGAGGCCGCCGGCTCCGGCCCAGGGGGGGTAGGGACCGGCACCTGGGGAAGAGGCTGAGGTTCTGGCTGAGGTTCCGGTGCGGGCAGCTGTGGAGAAGGTTCCGCTGTGGGTTCCGGCTGCGGCGTGGGCTCAGGCGCAGGGGCGGGCTGCGAAGGGGGAGGCAGCGCGGGGATGGCCGGCATCTTGGCAACACCCTGACCCAGCGCGGCTGTCACCAGCGCGGCGCTCAGGGCCAGGGACCAGCGGAATTTCAAGCTCATGCCCGGCAGTATTTCACGCACCGCCCTCTGGACCATGAACCGCAGCTGACGGGGTGGCAGGCTGAGGCCTGGAAACCCCTTGTCTTCCGCCGCGCGGCTGACGATGCGGCCGGGCGGCCAGGAGGGGGGTGGTATGCTGACCCGCGCTACGCAGTACGTAAGGGAGGTGCGCGCCTATCTCGCAGGAAATCTGGTCGGACGTGCTGGGGTACGTCCGCAAGAACATTTCGGAAGTTGAATACCACACCTGGTTTGCGCCGGTGAAGAACCTGGGGGTGCAGGAGGGCTCGCTGGTGCTGGGTGTTCGCAATTCCTTCGCGCAGGAATGGTTTCGCAAGCACTACCTGGAGCTGCTGGAAGACGCCCTCCGCTCGCTGGGCGCTCAGAACCCACAGGTCAGTTTTCAGGTGCTGCCCGCCGCGCAGGACACGCTGCTGTCCCTCAACGATCCGCCGCCCGCACCCAGCAGGCCGCCGTCCAGCTCGACTGGCGGCCCCTCGGCGCAGGACCAGGCCGAAAATCGCAAGCGGTTGAATCCCAAGTACACCTTCGAGAACTTCGTGGTGGGGCCGAACAACAACCTCGCGCACGCGGCGGCAATGGGCGTGGCCGAGTCGCCGGGCAAGGCGTACAATCCGCTGTTTATTTACGGGGACGTGGGGCTGGGCAAGACCCACCTGATGCACGCGGTGGGGCACTACATGTCCGAGCGCTTTCCCGACAAACGCATCGAGTACGTGTCCACCGAGTCGTTTACCAATGACCTGATCAACGCCATCCGCGACGACAAGATGACGCAGTTTCGCAACCGCTACCGCAGCGTGGACCTGCTGCTGGTGGACGACATCCAGTTTCTGGCGGGCAAGGAACGCACCCAGGAGGAGTTCTTTCACACTTTCAACGCGCTGTACGAGAACCACAAGCAGATCATCCTCAGCTCGGACCGGCCTCCCAAGGACATCCAGACCCTGGAAGGGCGGCTGAGAAGCCGCTTCGAGTGGGGCCTGATCACCGACATCCAGTCCCCGGAGTACGAGACGCGGGTGGCCATCCTCAAGATGAACGCGGAGCACAACCGCATCGACATTCCGCAGGACGTGCTGGAACTGATTGCCCGGCAGGTGACCAAGAACATCCGCGAGCTTGAGGGCGCCCTGATGCGTGTCGTGGCCTTTTCCAGCCTGAACAACGTGCCGTTCTCGCGGGGTGTGGCGGCCAAGGCCCTGAGCAACATCTTCGCGCCGCGCGAAGTAAAAGTCGAGATGATGGATGTACTCCGTCAGGTGGCGTCCCACTTCAACATGCCTCCTGACGTGATTCGGGGCTCGGGCCGGGTGCGCGAGGTGGTGGTGCCGCGTCAGGTGGCGCAGTACCTGATTCGTGAGCTGACGGACCACTCCCTGCCGGAAATTGGACAATTCTTCGGTAGAGACCATTCCACCGTCATGCATGCCATCAGCAAAGTCACAGAACAGCTGGGCAAAGATCAGGAGATCACCGCCTCAGTTGAGCTGCTGCGGCGCAAGATGCAGGGGCTGGATGATGAAGATCTGGATGCATAATCATAATTTCATATTTTGTCTTCAGCAGAATAAGTTCCAAAACGCGTTCCAAAACGGTGTGTAGACTTTCACAAGCTGTGGATAACCCTGTGGATAACCTGTGGATAACCCCGTTTTTTCTGTGGATGATTTTGTGGATAACTCGCCTTTCTGACACCCCTGTGGATAACCCCCCTTTTTATCCACAGGTTATCCACAGGCAAGTGCCACTTATCCACAATTTTGTCCACAGGCAGAAGTTGCGCCCAGCGCACCTTCAAGCCACTTATCCACAGTTTCCACAGGCCCTATTACTACTACTACTATCTTTTATAGTTATTTAAAGACAGGTAAGAGATAGGTGTTGGAAGGCAAACCAGAAATTCTTAGATCAAGTCCAAAAAGTGAGATGTTGACATGAGACGAAATTCAAAGTTGGAATCCGGCAAAGGCATCCGAAGGGATCAGCCGTGAAAGCCCACGTCACCAAGAAAATTCTGAGCGAGGGGCTGGGCCTGCTGGAACGGGTGGTGCCCAGCCGCAGCAGCAATCCGTTGCTGACCTCGTTGAAAGTCGAGGCAAGCGAGGCCGGGCTGACGCTGAGCGGCACGAATCTGGAAATCGACCTGTCGTGCTTTGTGCCCGCCGAAGTTCAGGAGCCGAAAGACTTCGTGGTTCCCGCCCACCTGTTTGCGCAGATCGTCCGCAACCTAGGCGGCGAGCTGGTGGAACTGGAACTGGTGGGGCAGGAGCTGGCTGTCCGGGCCGGCGGGTCGGATTTCAAACTGCAGACCGGTGACACCGAGGCGTACCCGCCGCTGAGCTTCCCGAGCAACGCGGACCTGAGCCTGAACGCCGAGGAACTGGCCCGCGCCCTGGGCAGCGTGCGTTACGCCGCCAGCAACGAGGCTTTTCAGGCGGTGTTTCGGGGCATCAAGCTCGAACACCACACCGAAACCGGTTCTGCGCGGGTGGTGGCCAGCGACGGCTACCGCGTGGCGATTCGTGATTTTCCGGCCAGCGGCGATGGCCGCAACCTGATCATTCCGGCCCGCAGCGTCGATGAGCTGATTCGCGTGCTGAAGGACGGCGAGGCCCGATTCACGTATGGCGAGGGCATGCTCAGCGTCACCACCGACCGCGTGCGGATGAACCTCAAGCTGCTGGACGGCGATTTCCCGGACTACGAGCGCGTGATTCCCAAAGACATCAAGCTGCAGGTCACCCTGCCCGCCACTGCCCTCAAGGAAGCCGTGAACCGCGTGGCCGTGCTGGCCGACAAGAATGCCAACAACCGTGTCGAGTTTCTGGTGTCCGAGGGGCAGCTGCGTCTGGCAGCCGAGGGCGATTACGGCCGTGCCCAGGACACCCTGGCCGTCACGCAAGGGGGCGTGGAACCGGCCATGAGCCTCGCTTTCAACGCCAGGCACGTCCTTGACGCCCTGGGTCCCATTGAGGGTGAGGCCGAGCTTCTGTTCTCCGGCTCCACAAGCCCCGCTATCTTCCGCGCAAGTGGCGGAGGTGGCTACATGGCTGTCATGGTCACGCTGCGCGTCTAAGGGGCCAGTGGGGGCCTTGGCGGGGCATCTACTCGGTGGCATCCCGTCTTCGGTTTGGGTCTGCCTGGAATTCACTTCGTCTTTAACAAAGTTATCCACAGTTATTCCGGCTGTGGATAACTTTTGTGGATAACTCTCGTCTCAGCCGTAATTTTCTGGCCATCCAGGGTGGTGTTAGACCAGAGGCGCCCTGCTGTAGCAAGAGGCGCTTATAGTGTCCGAGATACACCTGCTCGCCCTGTGAATTGGAAATTGGGTGCGGGGTGACGTTCAGGAGGAACCGTCATGAACATTGAAAAAGTGATTGCCCGTGAAGTGCTGGATTCTCGTGGAAACCCCACCGTGGAGGCCGAGGTTCACCTGGACAGCGGCTTCATGGGCCGAGCCATTGTGCCCAGCGGGGCCAGCACCGGCACCCACGAGGCGCTGGAACTGCGCGACGGCGGCCAGCGCTTCGGCGGCAAGGGCGTGCAGAAGGCGGTTAAGAACGTCAATGAGGCGCTTGGGCCGGCTGTGGTGGGCCTGGACGCCAGTGACCAGGGCGCGGTCGACGCGGCCCTGATGGCGCTGGACGGCACCCCCAACAAGGGCAAGTTGGGCGGCAACGCCATCCTGGCCGTCAGTCTGGCCACCAGCCGCGCCGCCGCCGAGGAACTGGGCGTGCCGCTGTACCGCTACCTGGGCGGCAGCAACGCCAAGATCCTGCCGGTGCCGATGATGAACCTGATCAACGGCGGCGCACACGCCGACAATTCGGTGGACTTTCAGGAATTCATGGTCATGCCGGTGGGCGCGCCCAGCTTCCGCGAGGCGCTGCGCTACGGCACCGAGACCTTCCACAGCCTCAAAAAGGTTCTGAGTGGGCGCGGATACAACACCAACGTTGGCGACGAGGGCGGCTTCGCGCCGGACCTGAAAAGCAACGAGGAAGCCCTGGAAGTGCTACTGGAAGCCATCGAGAAGGCCGGGTACGAGGCGGGCAAGGACATCTGCATCGCGCTGGACCCCGCCGTGACCGAGCTGTACCGGGACGGCCAGTACCACCTTGAAAGCGAGGGCCGCGTGCTGTCCACCGCCGAGATGGTGGACTTCTGGGCCGACTGGGCCTCCCGCTTCCCCATCGTCAGCATCGAGGACGGTCTGGCCGAGGACGACTGGGACGGCTGGCAGGCGCTGACCACCCGGATTGGCGACAGGGTGCAGCTGGTGGGCGATGACCTGTTCGTGACCAATCCTGAACGCCTCCAGCGCGGCATCGACACGGGTGTGGGCAACGCGATTCTGGTGAAGGTCAACCAGATCGGCTCGCTGACCGAGAGCATGGACGCCATCGAGCTGGCCAAGCGCCATCACTACGGCACCATCATCAGCCACCGCAGCGGCGAGTCCGAGGATTCGTTCATTGCCGACCTGGCGGTCGCCACCAACGCCGGACAGATCAAAACCGGCAGTGCCAGCCGCTCGGACCGCATCGCCAAGTACAACCAGCTGCTGCGCATCGAGGACATGCTGGGTGACCGCGCCGTCTATCCGGGCCGCAAGGCCCTCAGGTAAAGCGAAAACACAGGCGGCGGACGCTGGAAATCGGGACAATTCCAGGGTTCGCCGCCTGTTCAAATGCAACTGGAACCACTTCCAAGTACACTGATCTTTTGAGCTCCACCGCAAACGAGGAACGCCATGAAACATTTTGATCGAGCCACCAAGATCGTTGCCACCGTCGGGCCGGCCAGCCGCAGCCCCGAAGTGCTGGGCCGCATGATGGACGCCGGACTGAACGTCGTCCGCATGAATTTCAGCCACGGCGATCCC